>CAZEQN010000080.1:1734-10684 GCA_964514335.1 uncultured Anaerolineaceae bacterium | reverse complement strand
TGGCATGCGACCACCACTCGAAACCCAGGTGTGACATTTTAAAGTGTACATTGCGCTGGCAAAATATAAAACAAAAGCCGCACACGGCGGCTTTTTATTTCTTGAGTAGTCTTTTACAAATCAGGGGTAAATCTCGTCCAGAATGGGGTCGTAGGTACAGATGCAACCGCCCGGCCGCGAGCAGCCTTCCAGCGGCAAGGTCGGGGCCTCGCCCGGGGCATAGATGCCCTGCACCATCTGGCCGACCGTGCAATCCTGGGGGGCGGCCACCCGCACGGCGGTCACGCGCGGGTTGGCCTGCATCTTCTTCAGGTATTCTGCCTGTTGTTCGGCTTTGTATTTGGTATCCGGTTGCATAGCGTACTCCAACTTGTAATTGTGCTTTCTGGCGCAACTGTGTAATGATAAGCGATTTTGAAAGAGAACGGAAGGGGTTTAACTGCCCACCATCTGGGCCCGTACAGCATGGTACAGGTTCTCGGCTTTCAGTTCACTCAAGGTGTAGCATGGGCCTTTGAGGTGCTCGGCCAGCGTTTGCGCCAGGCCCTGGTCAAAGGCGGCGTGTTCCATGTTAATCACCACGCTGCGGATTTTGTCCTGGGCAATCTGGTCGGCCAGGCGGTGGGCTTCTTCGGCAGGGGGCATATCGGTCAGGGCGACATTGCCGGCCCCATCCGTGAGCAGGATGATGAGCGGCAGCACATCCGGGTGGGCGAGTTGCTCGCGCCGGATGACTTCATGCGCCAGAAACAGCCCGGCCGAAAGCGGGGTCTTGCCGCCCACCGGGATGTCATTGAGAGCGCGCTGGGCCAGTTGCACGGAGTTGGTGGGCGGCAACACCAGGTTGGCGCGGTCTTTCTGGAAGACCACCAGCCCCACCCGGTCACGCCGCTGATAAGCATCCGTCAGCAGAGAGAGGATGGCGCCCTTGGTGGCGGCCATGCGCTCGGCGACCGCCATACTCCACGAAGCATCCACCACGAACATCACCAGATTGGCGGTCAGGCGCACGCGTACTTTTTCCTGAATATCCGGCCGTTCAATCGCAAAGGCGGTCTGGCGCTCGGCGCGCACCCCGGCGCGCTGAATCTGGAAGGGGGCGGCGGCGCGCAGGGTGGCATCGAAGGCGACATCACGCGGTTTGCCGCGCGCCGGGCGGGCCTGAATATAGCGGCCGCGCTTGCGATCGGTACGGGTGCGCGAACGGCGGCCGCTTTGCTTGCGGCTTAACTTGTCGAGTTGATTGTCAAGTCGGCGGGGGGTGAAGGTTTCGCCGGAGTGTACTTTCTGGCCGCCATCCCACCAGTAGGCATTGCCGGAGTCAAAGACTTCCTGCGGGCCGGGTTCGGCCGGAGCCTGGTCGGGCGTGCCTTCGGTGATGCGCTTATCTACGCTTTTTTTTTATCGGCGGCCTGTTCTTCGCTGGTCTCGCCTTTGCTCTCTTCCGGTTTGCCTTCGCCTTCATGTTCACCGACCAGGTTCTGAATGCGCTCGCCGAGTTCCTCGGTGCTCATCTCGGCCTGGTGGAAGGGCCCGCGCCGGATGCGGTGCGGCAGGGCCAGTTCGGCCGCCACGGCGATGTCCATATCCGTAATGCGCTCACGGCCTTCATAGGCGGCATGGGCACGGGCGGCTTTGAGAATCACCAGGTCAGCCCGGTGGCCGTCCACATTCAGGGAAGCGGTCAGCGAGGCAATTGCAATCAGGTCGCGGCTGGTGTAGCCGACCAGCGGCAGGCGTTCGCGGGCGGCGATGATTTTATCGGCCAGTTCTTTTTCTCTGGGCTGCCACTCGGCCCGGAATTTTTCCGGGTTGGCTTCCACGCCCAGGTTGCGTTCCATAATGGAGACGCGGTCGCGCGCATCCCGGATGCCGCGAATATCCACCGAGAGGGCGAAGCGGTCCAACAGTTGAGGGCGCAGGTCGCCTTCTTCGGGGTTCATCGTGCCGACCAGAATGAAGCGCGCCGGGTGGCTGAAGGAGATGCCTTCGCGTTCCACGATGTTCACGCCCATGGCGGCTGAGTCGAGCAGCACATCGACCACATGGTCATCCAGCAGGTTGACCTCGTCAATGTACAGGATGCCGCGATTGGCGGCGGCCAGTACTCCGGGCTCAAAGTTGCGCTCGCCCTTTTTGATGGCGGCTTCAATATCCAGCGTACCCACCACGCGGTCTTCGGTGGCGCTGACGGGCAGGTCAATAAAGGGGATGGTGCGCTGGCTGGTTTCCATCTTTTCGCCGCGCGTCTGGCGGTCGCGCGCCCAGTCAGACCAGCTCTCCGGCGCGGCCGGGTCATCATTAAAGGGCGAGTGGGCAAAGACCGTGATTTCCGGCAAGAGGGCAGCCATGGCGCGGGCGGCGGTGGATTTGGCCGTGCCGCGCTCGCCGCGAATCAACACCCCGCCGATGCGCGAATCAATCGCATTCAGGATCAGGGCGCGCTTCATGCGCTCCTGGCCAACGATAGCAGTAAAGGGAAACGTAGGTCGCATACGGGTTGTGGGTCTCCTTAAGGGTTTAGCCCGCCAAGTTTATCACAGCCCTGCGGACTGAATTTAACCGGCCAAGGCCCAGAATACCAGCCTTTTTGGCTGGAATCAGGGGCAATCATCTGCCTTTAACCCGCGATTTACCTTCCAGGTGTTGCCAAAGGGCTTTTAACCCTTTATAATTGCCGCCGAAAGCTTCCCAAACCCTTTCTTTACTGGCGCAGTGATTTACAAACCGGAACTGCCCTGTCTTTGAAAGTTCAGGGCGGGCGGCTTTCAACGACTGGCTGCTGGCCGAAGACCGCCCGATGCCGGTTGATGTATCTTATCCGACTGGAGAAACCACACACATGAGTCAAGAAGATGCCCGCAACGGGCAGCCACAGAGCCAACAGGAGGCTAGCGACCCCGAAGAAATGTCGATGGAAGCCCTGCTCGAACAGGAAGGGGTTAACTTTGACCTTCCCCGCCCGGGTGATATCCGCACGGGCTATATCGCCAGCGTCGCCAATGACGAAATCCTGGTGAGCATTGGCGCCAAGTCTGAAGGCGTCATCCCCAACCGCGAACTCGCCCAGTTGAGCGCTGAAGAACGCGCCAAGCTCACGGTGGGCAGCGAAATTACCGTTTATGTCATCAGCCCGGAAAGCCGTCAGGGCACCCTGCTGCTTTCCTATACCCGCGCCATGGAAGAAGATGACTGGCTCCAGGCGGAAGAAATGATGAAGAAGAAGGACGCCCACGAAAGCACGATTGAAGGCTTCAACAAGGGCGGCCTGATTGTGAATATCCAGCGCCTGCGCGGCTTTGTGCCGGCTTCGCAAATTGGCAACGCCCGCCGCATGTCTTACCAGGGCGATACCCCCGAAGCGCGCTGGGGCAAAATGGTCGGCGAACCGATTGTGGTGCGCATCATTGAAGTGGACCGCGAACGCCGCCGCCTGATTCTCTCTGAAAAAGCCGCCTCCTCCGAATCCCGCGAAGCCCTCAAAGAGCGCTTGCTGGACGAATTGGAAGTGGGCGAAACCCGCACCGGCCGGGTGACCAGCCTGGCGACCTTTGGCGCATTCGTCAACATCAATGGCGCCGATGGTCTGGTGCATCTCTCTGAAATCTCCTGGGAACACATCAACCATCCCAGCGAAGCTCTGGAAGTCGGCCAGGAAGTTAACGTTAAAATCATCAGCCTTGATAAAGAGCGCAAGCGCATTGGCCTCTCCATCCGGCAGTTGGCCAACGACCCGTGGGATAAGCACGTGGAAGCCTACCAGGTCGGCCAGCTTGTGGAAGGCAGCATCACCCGCCTGACCAAGTTTGGCGCCTTTGCCCGCATTGATGAAAACCTGGAAGGCCTGATTCACGTTTCGGAATTGAGCGAACGCCGGGTGGAACACCCCAAGGAAGTCGTCAAGGAAGGCGACACCCTCACCCTGCGCATCATCAAGATAGACAACGAGAACCGCCGCATTGGTTTGAGCCTGCGCAAGGTCGAATCGCTGGAATACAGCGACACCGACTGGGAAATGGTGCTGGCCGAAATTGATGTGGAAGATGATGGCGCCGAAGCCGAGACCGTGACCGAAGCCGCCGAAGACAGCATGGCCGCCGAAATGGACGCGGTGGTGACCGAAGCAGAACCGGAAGCCGAGGCTGAATCAGAGGCTGAAGCCGCCAGTGAAGACGAACCGGCCGCAGACGAACCGGAAGCCTGACCCACAGCATTTTGAAACCCAAAAGACGCTCCCACCCCGGAGCGTCTTTTCTTTTGCCCCCCAATGGTACAGATGGCTTATCTTAGAGTTTTGTAAATCATTCCTATGGAGGGCGGCGGCCGGGCAAGTTCTGGTAGAATCAAACCCAATCTTGACCGAATTACTGGTAGTGAAGTACGGAACGGCTAACGACTCAGGAGGCCCGCGTTGTCTGGCATGGAGCGATTGACCCAACGAGCCCGGCGAGTGCTCAGTCTGGCACATCAGGAAGCTGAACGCCTGCGCCACAATTACATCGGCACCGAGCACCTGCTGCTCGGCCTCATTCGCGAAGAGGGCGGCGTGGCCGCCCGCGTGCTGCGCGAGCTGGGCCTCGAAGCGCCGCGAGTTGAGGAAATTGTCGAGAAGCTCACCCGCCCCGGCCAATACACCGGCGGCAAAATTGACCTCTCGCCCGGCACCCAGCAGGTGCTCCAATACGCTTTTGAAGAAGCCCAGGAAATGGGCAACTCGTACGTCAGCACCGAGCATTTGCTGCTCGGCCTGGTGCGCTATGGCGATGGCATCGCCCTGAATGTGCTGCGCAAACTGGGCGTAACGCCGGAGCAAATCCGCCGCCAGACGCGCCGCGTATTGCAGGAAAGCGGTCCGCCGCGCCGCGGCAGCAGCCCCAGCAGCACCCGCCGCCCGGCCAAGCAGGAAAAGCGCCCGGCCAAAACCCCGATGATTGACCAGCTCGCCACCGACCTCACCACCCAGGCCGAAGAAGGCAAGCTGGACCCGGTGATTGGCCGCCAGATGGAAATTGAACGCGTGATTCAGATTCTGGCGCGCCGCACCAAGAACAACCCGGCCCTGATTGGCGAACCGGGTGTTGGCAAGACCGCCATTGTGGAAGGTCTTTCGCAGCGCATTGTGGATGGCGACGTGCCCGCCCCGCTGCTCGGCAAGCGCGTCTTGCAACTGGACGTTGGTTCGCTGGTAGCCGGTACGATGTACCGCGGCCAGTTTGAAGAACGCCTCAAAAAGGTGATTGACGAACTGAAAGCCAGCGGCGCGATTCTGTTTATTGACGAAGTCCACATGCTGGTGGGCGCCGGCGCGGCCGGTTCCTCTGTGGATGCGGCCAACATCCTCAAGCCGGCGCTCTCACGCGGCGAGTTGCAGGTGATTGGCGCTACCACGCTGGACGAGTACCGCAAGCACATCGAAAGCGATTCGGCCCTGGAACGGCGCTTCCAGCCGATTCTGGTCGAAGAACCCACGATTGAACAGACGATTGATATCCTGCGGGGCGTACGCGGGGCGTATGAAGAGCACCACCGGCTGGTCATCAGCGATGATGCCCTCGAAGCGGCGGCGCGCCTCTCGGCCCGCTACGTGACCGAACGATTCCTGCCCGATAAGGCGATTGACCTGATTGACGAATCCTCCTCGCGGGTGCGGATGTACAAAAGCCCCGCCGCCCAGCAAGCCAAGGAAGTCACCACCCAGCTCAAGGGCGTGCGCGACGAACTGCGCCTGGCCGAAGACAACAGCGAAGAAGCTGCCCTCGCCAGCCTGCAGGAACGCGAAGACCAACTGGAAGGCGAACTGGAACGACTGCGTACCCACTGGGACCGCGAAAACAGCCCGATTGTCACCGTGGATGACATCGCCGAACTGATTGCGATGTGGACCGGCGTGCCGGTGATGCAGATTGCGCAGGAAGAATCCGAGCGCCTGCTGCACATGGAAGAAGAACTGCGGCATGCCATCGTGGGGCAGGAAGAAGCGGTCGAGGCCATCTCCAAGGCCGTGCGCCGCGCCCGGGCCGGCCTGAAGGACCCGCGCCGCCCGATTGGCTCGTTCATCTTCCTCGGCCCGACCGGGGTCGGCAAGACCGAACTCACCAAGGCCCTTGCCACCTACATGTTTGGCAGCGAAGAAGCCCTGATTCAACTGGATATGTCTGAATTCATGGAACGCCACAGCGTCAGCCGCCTGGTGGGCGCCCCGCCCGGATATGTGGGCTACGAAGAGGCCGGTCAACTGACCGAAGCCCTGCGCCGCCGCCCCTACTCGATTGTGGTGTTTGACGAAATCGAAAAAGCACACCCCGAAGCGCACAACATGTTGCTGCAAATCATGGAAGAAGGCCACCTGGCGGATGCCAAGGGCCGCAAGGTGGACTTCCGCAACGCCATCATCATCATGACCAGCAACATCGGGGCGGACATGATCATGCGCAACACCAGCCTGGGCTTCAGCCTGCCGGCGGATGCGGAACAGGAAGAGAAACTCTCCTACCGCGACATGCGCAAGAAACTGACCGATTCGCTGCGGCGCGTCTTCCGGCCGGAGTTTATCAACCGGGTGGATTCGGTGATTGTCTTCCGGGCGCTGACCAAGGAAAACATCCACGAAATCGTGAGCCTGGAACTGAACAAGGTTGCCACCCGCCTGGCCGAGACCAACATCGTGCTGGAACCGACCCCGGCCGCGATTGAATTGCTGGCCGAGATGGGCTATGACCGGGAGTTCGGGGCGCGGCCGCTCAAGCGCGTGATTCAGCAGAAAATCGAAGACCGCCTGTCGGACGGCCTGCTCTCCGGCGATTTTGAAGAGGGCGATACGGTGGTGGTAGACCAGGAGATGGGCGAGGACCAGCCGGAAATCACCCTGACCCGCAAGAAGGTCAAGAAGACCCGCAAGAAGAAGGACGAGCCGGAAGCCACCCCGGCGGCGTAAACGAAATAACGAAGAACTCTCGCCGGATGGCGGGAGTTCTTTTTTTGAACTGACGTCTTGTCATTGCGATGTGGCCGCAGGCCACCGAAGCAATCTTTTTGCCGATTCAAGATTGCTTCGCAGCGTCGGCTTCTCGGAATGACAGGCGGGCGTTTTCCTGTATAATATCCGAACAAATGTACAGTAATCTTTGGGAGTAAACGTCATGGCAAAAACCCGTTCCATTTTCGTGTGCCAGAACTGCGGCAAACAATCGCCGCGCCAGATGGGCAAATGCACCGCCTGTGGCGAGTACAACACCTATGTGGAAGAAATCATCGCTGCGCCCTCGGCCAAGGCCGCCCCGCGCGGCCTGGGGGCACGCAGCGCGCCGCGCAAACTGGCCGAAATCCAGAGCGATGGCGAAGACCGCCTGCCGCTCTCCATCGGCGAGTTCGCGCGGGTGCTGGGCGGCGGCGTGGTGCCCGGCTCGATTGTGCTGATTGGCGGCGACCCGGGCATCGGTAAATCCACCCTGCTGTTGCAGGCCGCCATGGAAATGGCGCGCGACCACACCACCCTGTACGTCAGCGGCGAAGAGTCCGAGCACCAGATCAAGATGCGCGCCACCCGCCTGCTGCGCCAGCAGGAACGCCCGGAAACCGACCTGCCGGATGCGCTCTATCTGGTCACCGAGACCAACCTGGAAGTGATTCTGGAGCATGTGCAGGCCACCGCCCCGACCCTGCTGATTGTCGACTCGATTCAAACGACCTATACCAGCGAGGTCGAATCCAGCGCCGGTTCGGTGACCCAGGTGCGCGAATGTTCTTCGCGGCTGCGCGAGCTGGCCAAGAACAACGGCGTGGCGGTCTTTCTCATCGGGCATGTCACCAAGGAGGGCACTATCGCCGGGCCGCGCGTGCTGGAACACATTGTGGATACGGTGCTGTATCTGGAAGGCGACCGCTTTGGGGCGTACCGCCTGCTGCGCTCGGTGAAGAACCGCTTTGGCCCCACCAGCGAGGTGGGCGTGTTTGAGATGCAGGAGCGCGGCATGGTGGAGGTCAGCAACCCCTCGGAGGCGTTTCTGGCCGAACGCATGGTGAACGCCCCCGGCTCGGCGATAGCGGTCACGATGGAAGGCACCCGCCCGCTGCTGGTGGAGGTGCAGGGCCTGACCAGCGCCACCCAGTTCGGCAATGCCCGCCGCACCGCCAACGGGGTGGACTTCAACCGCCTGCTGCTCACCACCGCCGTACTGACCCGCCGCATGGGTCTGGGCCTCGGCGAGCAGGATGTCTTCGTGAACGTCATCGGCGGGCTGAAAATCGGCGAGCCGGCCGCCGACCTGGCAGTGGCGGCCGCGATTGCGTCTTCGCTGAAAGACCAGCCGGTCAAGGCCGACACAGTGCTGATTGGCGAAGTGGGGCTTTCGGGCGAATTGCGGCAGGTGAGCCAGATGCCGGCCCGCCTGCGCGAAGCCGCCAAACTGGGCTTCAAGCGCGCCGTAGTACCGAAGCGCATCCGCAAGGGCGAGGCGTGGCCGGAGGGCATTGAGGTAGTGGAAGTGCGGACGTTAAGACAGGCACTGGAAGAGGGCCTGGTGGCAGGGAAGTAGGATGGATAGACCGACGGCGATTGTCTTTCAGAAGATTCGTTTGAAAATACCCCTTCTTGTAATAATCTTAATTTAGGGGATTTTTATTCATAAGCCACCTTAATTATTCGTTTGATTTCATCAGGAAAGTCATCTGCACCAATGGCTTCAAAATAGTCTAGAGCGGCAATTGGTTTTCCCTTCTTTTCCGCCTGTGACTTCGAAATCCCGCTCAAAGTCTCAAAGTCGCCAGCAATTATTTCTTGCTGGCCAATATTTTTGTCTACAAAAGTTGTGATTTCATTATTGAAATTGAATGTTCGTCTTTTTTCTTTTACCTTGTCGGGACTCCAGTCCGCTGGGATTGGATTGGGCAAAGGATCTTCATCATGGATGACAACATATGGGATTCTAAAGGCATTCAATATCTGAATGTA
>CAZEQN010000080.1:0-1724 GCA_964514335.1 uncultured Anaerolineaceae bacterium | reverse complement strand
AATTTGCTTCCACAATCTATAATGGAGATTTTGGGATCTAATATCCCGAGTTTAGAAGCTAAAAAGGGGATCAACACTTTTTCAGTTTCACCCTCCACAAGAACTGCCTTTCGCGCGAAAAACATTTCGCCACGATCTGGATTGACCCAGTGGGCCATGTGAAAACGATTCTTCCTCTCTTTACCATCCTCACCTTCGAATAAATCTTGGGTACACTGCTTTACAACGGAACCCATTTTCAAATCATCCTTCGTAACTACAGCAATTGATTGATAGCGACTGAGGTCAACGAAGTATGTAGAATGGCTGCATAGAACAACTTGATGATTTATTTCTTCAGAAATCCTAGCTAGAGTAATCGCCAGTTCTCTTTGTGCATGCGGATGTAAAAAAAGTTCAGGTTCTTCAATCGCAAAAATTATGCTTTCCGATGATCTGCGAGGCCTGACCACATCATCTTCAAGAGGCATCCGCAACACATCTGCCCACGCTCTAAGAAATGCGATCAGTACAGCGCGCTGTAATCCATGTCCTTTACGATCCACCGATGTTTTAATACCATCATCTAGCCAAAGCTCAGTACCCGACTCAAACAGCTTCTCTATCTCAGGCGGTGACACCTTGATAGACACCTTAACACCCCAGGATGAGAGTTGCTGAACGAGGCTGTGTTCTAATTGTGCTATTTTGGTTCCATTTTCTGGATTATCGGACCGCAAATTGAGTTCGCTTACTATATCGTGCATCTGTTGACGAATCTGAATAAATTTTTCATCCCGCTCAGCCATGTCTTGCAAGGCGCGCTGAACTAGTTTTCCAAAAACGGTTGTACTCTTCACCTTTGTTTCATCACTCAAGTCTTTTATTGCAGGCATGAAATAGAAATCTGGAAGCACGCCAGCAGCCACATTTGTTTGACCGAACAAGGGGTTTTCTTCTAGCACACGCTCAAACGATAGATTCCCTCTGTTCGCGGCAATATAGTTTCGTTGAAATTCTTCAATTTGTGCCTGAGTAATACGCCCTGGATTTTCAAGTAACTTTAACAATTCCGATATTGTTGTTGCTTCTTCTTCTATTTTCCCTCTTGTATCCAACCGTGTGTATGCCCCAGATTGCAGCCACCAAATAGATGCTTGCTCAAGATATCCGCGATAACCTGTGTTAATGTTGTGCTCGCGGATTGCATATTTGCGAATTATGACTGTGCCGTCATTAAGTAAATATTTCTCAAACGTCTTGGCTTCTTGTTTAGTCAAATCTCCCAAAGTTAATTCCACCCATAATTCATTTGCTCGCTGTTCATCCTCCTCAATCCAACTGAAAAAGTCTTGTTCAGAAACTTTATAACCAGATGAAAGCGCAAAATCTAATGCAGCAAGTATGTTCGATTTTCCATGATTGTTTGGGCCAAGCAATACTAGCTTTTTCTCGCAAAAAATTTCAATATCACGGATACTTCTAAAGTTGTGAATTCGTAATGATTTTATAATCATTAGTCAATCCAAACTTCTTTGAATAATTCACTAATTTTCATTAATAGCTCCTAGAATTATATTCCCGCGCTCAACAAACTCTCAAAAACCCTCTAAAGATCTTTCGAAAGTATAACATCGTAGCCAATCGGTAGTTTCTGCATAAATCCTTCACCCCGTGTAGAATAATCCCCATTGGCCTGATTCACCACCACACACAAGGAGCGTAAGAGATGCAGGAGAGTTTCA
>CAZEQN010000079.1:0-10853 GCA_964514335.1 uncultured Anaerolineaceae bacterium | reverse complement strand
CCTTGCAAATAAACTTAGCAAATTTTGTTCAGATGAGAAATTTGTTTTTCTGGTTTCAAGCATTTGCCAATAGTACCCCAGGCGCTGGCGCTTCGCCCGAATTGTAATTATGCCGCATCACGGATTTTCTTCACCGGCTGGGAGTTTAAACGACAAACGCCAAGGTGAGGGGGGCACCCTAGCGTTTATCAAAGCAATTATAACCCGGTCTCTATTGCCATCCATGCTACAACAGTACTATTTTTGGTGAGAATTGGATTAATTTCTACCGCCATGAACCCCCAAAATTAAATGATAAACGCCGAGGTGAGGGGGGCACCCCGGCGTTCATCAAGGCAGGATTATAAGCCTATATTTCTACCTGTCAAGGGATTGGTGATAAATCGTCCAAAAGTAGGAATTAAAGGCTACCCCAGCAAACTGCGGAAGAACAACAGCAGCCCAAAGGCGGCCAGCGGCACGCCCACAATTGCGCCAATCAGGGTCAGGCACAGCAAAATCCCGACCACAAATATCACAAATCCCAGAATCGCCCCCACCAGCCGCCCGGCCATCTCAATGATGAAGCCTACCAGCCGCAAGACCGCCCAAAACGGCCACACGAACCACGGAACCCGTTGTTTTGTACTTTCAGTCATGATGGTTTACCTCCAGCAATCTATACGCAATCCAGCCAACCAGGTTGCAGCAAAAAATATGCCCCCTGAATACCCTTTATCACTGTATAATCAAATTTGACATATTTAATAACTAGCATTCGAGAGGAAACACCCCATGAAACTCAAGCTGTCTGCCCCCAAACAAATCACCTGGGTTATCGCCGTCGTCGCCGGAGTTGTAGGTTTGCTGTTGCACTTTGGCGTATTTTCCATCGGCGGCGTTTCCGCCATGTTCCTCGTTGGCCTCGGCTTTGTACTGCTCGCCCTCGCCACCCTGCTGAAAAATCTGTAACCAATTCCGCAACAAACAGACGCCCCGGCCTTGGTCGGGGCGTCTGTTTTACAAGCGACTAGTGTGCCCTGGGCAGGAATCGAACCTGCAACCTCAGCCTTAGGAGTGCTTTGCTCTGTCCATTGAGCTACCAGGGCCTGGCCGAATTAAGTATAAACGAAAAGCCCCCGCCAGCAACAGACTGGCGGGGGCTTGTTATTTCGCTACCGGTTAATCCACCTTACCCGTATTAATCGCCTGCTTCACTTCCGCTATCGCCTGCGTAATGTGAATTTCGCGCGGGCAGGCTTCGGTGCAGTTAAAGGCCGTGCGGCAGCGCCACACCCCGCCCTGCTCATTCAAAATCTCCAGCCGCTCGCCGGCCGCCTGGTCACGGCTGTCAAAGATAAAACGGTGGGCGTTCACAATCGTGGCCGGCCCCACATACTTGCCATCGCCCCAGAAAGAGGGGCACGAAGTCGTGCAGGCCGCGCACAAAATACACTTGGTTGTATCGTCAAAGCGCTCGCGCTGCGCCTCGCTCTGCAATCGCTCCTTGCCATCCGCCGGCACTTCATCATTAATCATGTACGGCAGCACCGAGCGGTACGACTCAAAGAACGGCTCCATATCCACAATCAGGTCCTTCATCACCTTCAGACCCATGATGGGCTCGACCGTAATCGTGGTGCTGTTCAGGTCACGCACCAGAACCTTGCAGGCCAGGTAATTGCGGCCATTAATCCGCATCGCATCCGAGCCGCACACGCCGTGCGCGCAAGACCGCCGGAAAGAGAGCGTACCATCGTGGTAGCCCTTCACAAATTCCAGCAGGTCCAGTACCCGGTCAGTCGGGTCCACATCCGTCAGCGTCCAGGAATCGAATGAGGGTTTGGTCCGCCCGGTTTCCGTGTTGTAGCGAAATACTCGCAGGGTAACTTCCATAGCCAAATCTCCTGAGTCCTAGTAAACGCGTTCTTTGGGTTCGTATTTGGTAATCTTTACGTCTTTGTAGCCCAGCTTCACGCCGTCTTTGCTCAACCACGCCAGCGAATGCTTCAACCACTTCTTGTCATCCCGTTTGGGGTAATCCTCACGGGCATGGCCGCCGCGGCTTTCCTTGCGCGCCAGCGCCGCCACCGCCGTGATTTCCGCCGCATCCAGCAGGTTGCCCAGCTCCCAGGCGTTCAGCAAATCCGTATTGAAGATTTTGCCCTTATCCTGCACGCCCATCTTCTGGTAACGGCCCTTCAGCTCGCGGATTTTCTCAACGGCATGGGCCATACCTTCCTCGGTGCGGAACACACCCACATGGTCCATCATCGTCGTCTTCATTTCGTTAGCGATGTCCACTACATTCTCATCGCTCTCATTGTTCAAAATCCGGTCCAGCTGCGCCCGGGTTTCATCTGTGGCATCCGCCGGGAAATTGCCATATTCGGCGCCCTTGGCATACTCCGCCGCCCGCAGGCCGCAGTACTTCCCGAATACCACCAGGTCCAGCAGCGAGTTCGTCCCCAATCGGTTGGCTCCATGCACGGAAACGCAGGCGCACTCCCCGGCCGCATAGAACCCCGGCATCACTGTGTTCTTGGCGTCAATCACCACCTCGCCGAACATGTTGGTCGGGATGCCGCCCATGGCATAATGCGCCGTCGGCATAATCGGCATCGGCTGTTTCACCGGGTCCACCCCCAGATACGTTCGGCAGAAGTCTACAATATCCGGCAGCTTGCCCAAAATCTCTTCCGCCGTCACCACATACGGGCTGCCGTCCGGGTTGGTGCGGCCATCCAGCGCCGCGTAACGGTTAATCGTCTCCGGCCGCGCATCCAGGTACACATAATTGCTCCCGCCAATCCCGTTGCCATCCCGGATTTCCATATAAATCGAACGGCTGATGACATCCCGCGAGGCCAGGTCCTTGACCGTTGGCGCGTACTTCTCCATGAAACGTTCACCCTTGTCATTCAGCAGGATGCCGCCCTCACCCCGCACGCCTTCGGTAATCAGAATACCCAGCTTGCGGATGCCGGTCGGGTGAAACTGGAAGAACTCCATATCCTCCAGCGGAATACCACGCCGCGCCGCAATTGCCACGCCATCCCCCGTATAGGCATAGGCATTGGAAGTCACATCCCACACCCGCCCGTGGCCGCCGGTGGCAAACACCACCGCCTTGGCATGAAAGGTATGCAGTTCACCGGTCGCCAGTTCCACGGCCACCACGCCCACCGCCCGGCCTTTTTCCATCACCAGGTCCAGCACCTGAAACTCATCGTAAAAATTGACCTTGTTCTTGGTGCACTGCTGGTACAGAGTCTGCAAAATCATATGTCCGGTACGGTCGGCGGCATAGGCTGCCCGCCGCACCGGCTTCTTGGTGCTGTTGTTGGTATGCCCGCCAAACGGCCGCTGGGCGATTTTGCCATCCGGCGTCCGCGAAAAAGGCAGGCCCATGTGTTCCAGTTCATACACCACCGGAACCGCCTCGTTACACATAAATTCAATCGCGTCCTGGTCGCCCAGATAATCCGAGCCCTTAACCGTGTCAAACGCATGCCACTCGGCCCGGTCTTCTTCCAGGTTCCCCAGCGCCGCCCCAATCCCACCCTGCGCCGCGCCGGTGTGGCTACGGGTGGGGTACAGTTTGCTCAATACGGCCGTATCCGCCCCGCGTGAGGCGTACAGCGCCGCCATCAGGCCCGCCCCGCCCGCCCCCACGATTACGACTTCGTGCTGATGATGTTTTGCCATGAGAAAGTCTCCGCCTTAGGAATTCAGCAGGTTCAGGCGCGCCCCGCCAATAATGGCGACCGCCCCGATAAATGAGATGATGATCCAGGCGATGAAAATCACCCACGAGACATTCTTGCGGGCTTTTTCGCTGGTAAAGAAATCAAAAGACACCTGGCGCAGGCCATTCATGCCATGCGCAAAGGCAAACGCCAGCAGCAGGATGTCATACACCTGCCAGCCAACATTCGCCCAGCGCATCGCCACATAATTGATGTCAATGTTATGCACCCCCACAATCACGTCCTGAATCGCCACATGAATCCACACCAGCGGGATGAGCAGCACGCCGCTATAGCGCATCCACTTCCAGGCAGTGGCCTCGTAATTCGGTCTCGGTTTTACGGTAGCAGTTGTAGTCGTCATCAGAACACTTCCTTACAGGTGTGCCAGCAGGCTGTTGAGCATGATAAAGGCCGCCGGCAACCACACCAGAATACTGACAATCAACGTCCAGCGCGCCGCCCGCCGCTGCCGCGCGATTGTCCACGAAGCCGGATTGACCATATCCTGATAAATGATGCGCAGGCCATTCACGCCGTGATAAATGACCGCGAAAACCAGCCCCATCTCGCCAACAAGGAAAATCGGCAAGCGGTAGATAGCAATCGCATGGTCGTACAGATGCGGGATCCAGTACACCGTCGCCGTATCCACTATGTGAATCGCCAGAAACAGCAGCGTTCCCAGCCCGGTCAGGCGGTGCAGCAAAAACGAGTAATGCCCTTCACGCCCCCGGTAATTGATGTAACCGGCAATGGTCGTGCGCAGGGAACTGATGAGGGTTGTCATTTCTTCCGAGCCTCCTTGTTAAGGCATTGCGCTTCAAATTATAGCAAAAGCAGTGCGAGGTACAGAAAATTCTCTGTACCTCGCATTTTTACATATGCTTGATGATTTCCTCGCCAAACTGCGAGCAGGACACTTTGGTCGCCCCTTCCATCAGGCGGTGGAAGTCATAGGTCACGGTCTTGGCCCCAATCGCGCCTTCCATGCCTTTCACAATCAAATCCGCCACTTCTTCCCAACCCATGTAGCGGAACATCATCTCACCCGAGAGAATCACCGAGCCCGGGTTGACCACATCCTTATCCGCATACTTGGGAGCCGTACCGTGGGTCGCCTCAAATATCGCGTGGCCGGTCACATAGTTGATGTTGCCGCCCGGGGCAATCCCAATCCCGCCCACCTGGGCTGCCAGCGCATCCGAGAGATAGTCGCCATTCAGGTTCATCGTCGCCAGCACTTCAAATTCCTTCGCGCGAGTGATGGTCTGCTGGAACACGATATCCGCAATTACATCCTTGATGAGCAGTTTGCCAGACTTCAAAGCCGCTTCCTGTTCGGCGTTGGCGGCTTCTTCGCCCTGCTCGGCCTTGGTCTGCTCCCAGGTCTGCCAGGTGTAGACCTTATCGCCAAATTCGCGTTCGGCCAGCTCATAGCCCCAGTTCCGGAAGGCGCCTTCGGTGTACTTCATGATGTTGCCCTTGTGCACCAGGGTTACATTTTTGTTCTTATATTTCAAGGCGTGCAGAATCGCCGCCCGTACAATCCGCTCGGTGCCTTCGCGCGAAATCGGTTTCAGGCCAATCCCGGATGAATCCGGAAAGCGGATTTTAGCAAATTCCTTCGGGAAGGCGTCCTTCAGTAACTGCTTGAATTTGGCATTGTCCGGCGTACCATCTTCAAACTCGATACCGGTATAGATATCCTCCGTGTTCTCACGGAAAATCACCATATCCACATCCTGCGGGCGCAACACCGGCGAGGGCACTCCGGCATAATAGCGTACCGGCCGCACACAGGCATACAGGTCCAGCAATTTGCGCAGGGCCACATTCAGGCTGCGAATGCCCCCGCCAATCGGCGTCGTCAGCGGACCTTTAATGCCCACCAGAAATTCCTGAAACGCCGTGATGGTTTCATCCGGCAGCCAGTTCTCAAATTGAGTGAAGGCTTTTTCCCCGGCGTACACTTCCATCCAATGCACTTTGCGCTGGCCGCCATAGGCCTTCTCCACCGCCGCATCAAAAACGCGCTGTGATGCGCGCCAGATGTCACGGCCAGTGCCGTCGCCTTCAATAAAGGGCAGAATAGGGTTGTGGGGGACTTGCAACACGCCATTTTGGATTGAGACTTTGGCGCCATCGGAGGGAACTTGAATGTGGGTATAAGACATGGGGCAACGCTCCGCAGGGTGAGATTTACAGGCTGGCTTGCATACGCCGCCATTATACCCCGCCCCACGCGCAAGTGAACTGTTTCACTTATCAGCCGCGACCAGCGCCGCGTCGCCTCTTATCTGGAGTCGAGGCTTTAGCCGAGTTGCTGGCGATTTCTCTGGTTATCCGCCGAATTCTGTCCCACCCAGACTGCACACTCGACACGAGTCGGGCGGCATGAAATCGACACATTTGGCAAGTTCAGACAGCGGGCTTCAGCCCGCTGCGACACAAGAGCCCCGCCCGCTTTACTCCCCCGCGGCCTGCTCCGGCGCAGTCGCCCATAAATAGCCGATATACAGCGCAATCACCCCCAGCAGCAAACTCAAGGAATGCCAGTCAAACGACCCCAGCAGGATGCCGCTGCCCCCGCTGGCGGGCAACATCCCCCCCAGCGCAATGAAGATATTCCCCAGCATCCGGTTGCGCAACACCCCCTTGCGCCAGAAGATAAAAATGGAATACAACGCCCCGCCCACCAGCGCCAGCGTGCCATAGATATTCAGCACAATCGTCAGCCCAATCATCAAGCCATTCCGCCCCAGAAGCTCGCGGTACTGCTCGGCCAGCGGTACGGCCGCGTCAAAGCCCGCCGCATCCACCGGCGCCACCCGCAGCAATTCCACGCACAGCAGGCTCAAGGCCACCAGCGCCGCCGTCAGCGCCGCAGCCCGCCCCGGCTTGCGCACCAGCAATGCCACCGTCCCCTGCCCCAGCCACGGCGCGGTCAGCATCGCCCCGGTCAGATACCAGCTCTTCAACGCCAGTTCCGAAAAGCCCACGCTCAACAAAGTCTCGGCAAACACCCCCACCCCGAACAGCAACGCCCCGAACCCCCAGAACAGCAGGTGCAATCCTTTACGGTGGCGGTAGCGGTCCCACACCGAGCCGGCAAAAGCCAGCGCCACTATCGTCGCCAGGGCCGTAATCAGGTTCACGCCCGCTCCCCTTCAAAACCCTGATAGGCCTCCAGCAGGGCCAGCAAAATCGCGTCGGTATAGTCGCTCACCCGCCGGAACATCTCGCCCCAGGCATGCGAAGACTGTATCGCCGCCGACTCATACACGTGAAAGGTTGCATCCTGCAATACTTTACGAAAGAACAGAAAAGCCTGCGTGGCTTCCACCGCACTCAACCCGGAACGCCGCCCAATGTTGGCGTAATCCACCCCCATCGCCCGCGCTTCCCGGCTGGCATTCTCCGGGTCAGTGGACTGAAAGCGCATCAGCCCCTGCATCAATGCCCGCCCGCTGCGCCGGTACGCCGAGCGGGCGCTTTCATCCAGTTTCTGATACCAGCCCTCGGCTTCCAGATGCGCTTCGCTGATTTGCATCCGCGCATAGCCCAGCGCGCTTTGCGCCATCACATTCGCGCTCTCCGCCGAATCCGCCTGTTGCGCCTTCATCCACAGTTCCACTTCCGTGCGCCGGAAACGCCGGTGCCCGCCCTGCGTGCGGTGTACCGGCAGGCGTTGCTGGTCGGCCCAGTTTCGCACCGTGCTGGGGTGTACCCCCAGCACCTCGGCCGCCGCGCTCAAACTCAACCATTCGCTCGCCAAGCCGCTACCCCGCATCCGCCAGCGCCGCCCGCTCGGCTGCTGATAATTGTTCCGAAGCCCGCGTCTGGAACAGCGCCACATCCACCCCGCGCAAAATCGCCAGCGATACCGCCAGCATCACCAGTTCCAGCCCGAAGGCCACCTTATAACCCAGAGTCGGGTTCTCTACCAGCAGGTTGGCTACATCCCGCACCACCCCGCTGATCAGGTTGCCCATCAGGCGCGCCACCGCGCTCGCCATGCCCCAGGCTCCAATGTACAACCCAATCTGGCTGGCGGTCGTCATATCCAGCATCAGCGATAGATTCGAAACCGTCGAAAGCCCGGTGGCGACTCCCAGCGCTATCACGCCCAGATAAAACGTGCCGCTGTGCTCTATCAGGCCGCTTAAGATAATCAAAGCAAAAGCCGCCATCCCAATCCACGCCCCCAGCCGCGCCTGTGTCAGCCGCGGGAGCTTACGCTCCAGCCCGCCACCCAGGCCCAGCGCCAGCAAAAAAAACGTGCCCCAGATGGAAGTGATGCGCGTGGTTGCGCGCACATCCAGGCCAAAGGCCTCCGCCCCATACGGCTCCAGCAGGATATCCTGCCCCAGGATGGCCGTCAGCAATAACACGAGATAAATGAAAAACCGCCACACCTGCGGGTTACGCGTCAGGGCGGCCGTCATGTCACGCCAGGTGTATTCCTCGCTCGGCTCGGCCAGCGCCGCGTGGCGCGGCTCCAGCCCGGCCAACCCCAGCAGCCCCAGGCCCAGCGCCAGCCCCGCCACAATCAGGAAGGCTTCCTGCAAAATCGCCGGCGTGTAGACCTCCAGCAATTCCCCCAGGCCGTACGAGGTGAAGATAATCCCCAGAATCATGATGAAGAACATCACCGCAATCGTCCGCCCGCGCGCCGCCGCCCCGCTGAACTCGGTCGCCAGTGAAAAATACGAGACCGTGGCGATATTGAAGCCCATCCCCCACGCCCCAAATGCCAGCGTCCCCGCCAGCAGACCCAGCCCGGGTTGCTCGGCAATCAGGTAGGCCACCTGCGGCGCAACCGCCACGCCCAGCACACACAACAGCAGGCCGATGAAGATATACGGCGTGCGCCGCCAGCCCAGAATCGGGTGGCGGTCAGAAAACGAACCAATCGCCACCTGAATGGGGGAAAACAGATACGGCAAGGAGGCAATCAGCCCCACCAGCGCCGCCGAAATCGCCAGCTCTTTAATCATGATCCGGTTGAGGGTGCTATTGATAGGCACGAGTGTCATGGCAACTGCCGCATGAATCAGACCGACCTGTAGGCGTTTAAGCAGCATTGCAACTCCTGAATTCATTGTAGATTCGGAAACAGGAGCGAATGTAATCGATTGTGAGAAGCTTCGCAATATAAGTTTACACAGATTTTGTAGATTTTGTGGAGATTAGTGGCAAAAGGCGGTCGCGGCTATTCAATCTCCCAGTAGGCGATTTCATCAAAGCGCACGGTGAAGTTGGCAGTCTGGTCGGAGCCGAGGTTGAAGCCGAACTTGTTGGCGGCGTTAAATTCGCCATCCGTCACTTCGGCCAAAAACACGCCGTTGGCATACAGCCGGATTTTATTACCCACCACGTGCACGCCTATCCGGTTGGTCTGGTTGGGGCCAGCCAGAATGGCGTCGGTCGGGGTCCAGTCTTTGAGGATGTCAAAATTGGTGCCATCCCACTTGGCAAGGCGGAAGTGACCATCACACGAGAAGCTGTAGATAAAGCCGTGGTTTGGGTCCGGGGCGCGGAACATCAGGCCGTAGCGGTCTTTGCGGGCGCAGGCCTCCGGCGTTATGGCGGTGGCCTCCAGATAGAAATCCTGAATCGTCGGCCACGAAATCGTCCAGCTGCTCGGCCCCTGGATTTTCTTCATCGTGTAGTGAAAGTAGCCATTCCTGATTTCGGTCTTGATTTCAGCGGTATCAAACAGCGTCCAGTTGCCCTCATGATTGAAGGCATCCCGCCAATCCGGGTCGCCGAGCAGGGCGCGCGGGTCATCGCTCGTCAGGGTGGCGGTCGGGCTGGGCTCTGGCGTGGGGCTGGGTTCGGGCGTATTCGTCGGTGCTTCGGTGGCGGTTGGCTCGCTGTTGGCCGGCGGCGGCTCCAGCGTGGCGCTGGGCTGAACCTGCGCCGCTTCTACAGTCTGGGCGACCTGCGTACCGACGCGGTTCAAATCCAGCGTGGGTTCAGCGGCCGGGCCGGGGCTGGCCGGGCTGGTGAGGTTACAGGCCAGCCCCAGCAGGGCGGCCAGCAGAAAGATGAAGCGGGCTTTGGTTGGCATGGGTTTCCTCGCAATCGCTGTGTGTCTTTACTCTACTGCGATTAACGCCGCCGGGCAAGTTTTGGTTCGCGCCGCGGGTCATGCTTTTGGCGGATTTATCTGGTTTGATTTCCACCGGAGTCGCCGCTTTAGCGGAGACCTCGCCGGGCGCTCGGCGAAAGCCTACGGGATAGCCCAGTAGGCCATGTTGTCATAGTACACGCTGAACTGCTGGCTGCTGACCGCCCCGGCCAGCAGGCCGAAGCGCCCGCCGCTGGGGTAGGTTTCATCCACAAAGGTGATGATCAACACGCCATTGGAGTACAGGCTGATTTGCGAACCCTGCGCCCGCACCCCCACGCGGTTGACCGCGCCGGCCCCGGCGGCGATAGCCGGATGTGCCGTCCAGTTCTGGATGGTCGTCAAGGTGCCGCCATCCCAGGCGGTAAGGCGGTAGCGGCCATCACAGGAGAAGGCCAACTGGTAGCCGTGGTTGGGGTCCGGGGCGCGGAACATGAGGCCGTACTGGTCCTGGCCGGAGCACGGGCCAGTGGTGGCTTCCACTTCCAGGTAAAAGTCGTAGAGCGTCAGCCCCGCCAGCGTCCATTGCGGGTAGCCCAGTTGCTGATACATGGTCAGGCGCAGGCGGTTTTCATCAATCGCCACGCCGAAGCGGTCATCGGTGTAGGTCGACCAGTAGGAGCCGTCCTCGAAGGAGTCGGTCCAGTCCGGGTCGCCAAGGGTGCGGCGCGGGTCGTTGGGGTCGGGCGTGGGGGTCGGGGTGACCGTCGGCGTTTCGCTGGCGGGGATGGGCGTTTCAGTGGCGGTGGCGGCCGGCGTGTGGGTGACCGTGGGCGGGATGCTGGTCTGGGTGGCGGCATTGGCGGCCAGGGTCGCCTGCACAATCTGGGCCGCGAGGGTCTCGGCAGCTTCCCGCTGTTCTTCCGTGTTGCGGCTCAAGACGAGGGTGCAGCCGGGCAGCCAGAGGGCCGCCAGCAGCAGGAGCAAAATCAGGCGGCGTTTCATGCGGGGGCGCGCTCCAGCAGGGTATCCAGCAGGGCGATGAAATC
>CAZEQN010000078.1:0-10962 GCA_964514335.1 uncultured Anaerolineaceae bacterium | reverse complement strand
ATAGAACAGCAACGGCACACAATCGGCATAGCGCATGAACAGTGAAACAGCCGGGTTATCGGTGAGGATGATGTCGGCTTTGGGCGGGCTGTCCTCGTCCGGGGGGCGCGGCTGGTCATAGACCACCACGTCCGCGCCATGCACCAGCCATGAGTCCGAAAGCGATTCCAGCCGGCGGTTGGCGGCGGCGAAGGCGATGCGGCGGTTCTCGGCCACATTGGCGGGGTCATCGCCCACGGTCAGGCCCATGTTGAGGGCTGCCCAGTCGCCGGGGCTGACGCCGCCCACGCGGGTAAAGGCCATGTGGGTCAGCGGGTGGCCGGCGAGGCTGTCAAAGGTGTAATAGCGGACGGCGTCCGGCTGGTGAAAGGGCATGCGCTACTTGGAGGCGGTCGGTTTGAGGCGGGCGATTTTGGTCGCTAGGGCAAGGCGGGTTTCGGCCATGGTTTCGCCGATGACCGGGAAGCCGAACCAGGCGGTGGTGAAGCCAAATATCGCGCCGGTCAGGGTGCGCAGGAGGGGCGTGCTTTCGCGGTAGTCCCAGAACGTCCAGCCGGGCAACTGGCTGAACAACTGGCTGAAGCCATCCAGCCCGACCGGGCCCATGCCAATGACGACCCAGAGATACCAGGGCAAAGCGGGCAGGCGGCGGCCGGTGGCGGCATACAGCAGGCCGAAGAGCAGCATGGCGGCATAGATGGCCACATCCCGCTGGCAGAAAGCGACCTTGTAGCCCATCTGCTCATTGCCGATGAAACCGCGGGCGGCCAGCAGGCTGTCTTCGTCCTGCCCGCTGACAGCGCCATAGGTTTGCAGGCCGGGCACATTGGCGGCCTCGCGCGGGTAGGCGATTTGCTCACCGCCGATGAACCATGAGCGGAAGGCCATCTGGTGGCAGGCGAAGCCGTACACGCCGTAGATGGGGCGCGCCAGGGCAGGCAGACCGGCATTCATCAGGATGGGGGCGAGGAACGGCAGGCCGACATACAGGAAGACCAGCAGGTTGAGGGCCAGCAGCCAGCGGTTGGCAATCCAGTAGCTCAAGCGGTCAGCGCGGCTAAGGGTCTGGGCGCGCTGGCGGCGGCTGGCCTGGCGCGGGGTGTCATCCTCGGCGAGGCGCTGGGCACGGTCACGGGCGGCGGCCAGGGTGACGCGCAGCTTGGCGCGGTCGAAGGGCGCTTCCAGCAGGTAAGGGCCGGTCTCCAGCACCGGCACGCGTTCGCCGTAAGCGGCCAGCAGGTCAGGATTGTCATCAATCTTGACGAGGTTGAGTTCATGCGGGATTTCAGCCTGCAAGGCGTGCAGGTCTTCGATGGCCGACTCACACAGGTGGCAATCGGTACGGGAAAAGAGGGTAACGCGGAAGGTCATGCAGGCAAACTCCAGAGCGGGATGCGGGAATTATAGCGTATCGGTCAGGGCAAACCGAGGTCAGCGAGGTAGGCGGCCAGCTGGCTCTCGCTCAACTCGCCGATGTGAACCGCCCGGATAATGCCTTCGGCATCCAGAAAGAAGGTGGTCGGCAGGCCGCGCACCTGATACTGGGCATAGACCGCGCCGTCCGAGTCGAGCAGGGGCACAAACCCGAGGCCAAGGTCGGCGGCATACTGCTGGACAACGGCCTGCGATTCGGCGAAGTTTACGGCCAGCACGGCGAGGTCATCCGGGTATTGGGCAGCGGCGGCAGTGAGCAGGGGCATCTCGTAACGGCAGGGGCCGCACCAGGTGGCCCAGAAGTTAATCAGGGTGATGCGGCCGCGGCTGTCTTGCAGGCGCACGGTCTGGCCGTTGGTATCGGTCAGCGCAAAATCGGGGGCGGGATTGCCAGCGATGGGCTCGGCGGGCAGCTGGTCAGCGGCGGCGCAGGCGGCCAGTAGCAGGGCGGCCAGCAACGCTCCCAGCCAAAGCGGGCGGCGCATCGGTCAGGCCAGCAACGGCAGCAGGAAATTCAGGGCGCCGAGCAGGTAGAGCAGCACCAGTCCGATGAGGGCCGCGCCGGAACCGAGGAACCAGGCATCCCAGAAGGGCTGGCCCTTGCGGCGCGCCAGCAAGCCGGGGATGAGGCCAATGACAAGGGCGGCGACCAGTCCGAACAACAGCAGGCGGCCAACTTCCAACTCCGCCATGCTGCCCTCGAAGAAGGCGGTGGTGGAGAGCAACTGGAAGCGACCGAGCGCCAGCAGCGCGCCGACCACCACCAGCACGGCGCCCATCGCCATCTCGGCGTAGTGCATGACCTTGCCGTAGCGGCGCAGGGTGGCGGTAACCCAGGCAATCTGGGTGGCGGCCAGCAGGAAGGGCAAAGCCAGCCCGGCGGAGTAGGCCGCCAGCAGTTGGGCGCCTTCCACAAACGAGCCGCCATTGAGCGAGAAAGTCAGGATGGCCCCCAGCACCGGCCCCACGCAGGGCGCCCAGCCAGCCGAGAAGAACACGCCCATCAGAGCCGAGGCCAGGTAGCCGTAGCGCTGCTGGCTGGGCTGGGACTGGACGCGTACATCGTAATTGAGGAAGGGGATATTGATGACCTTGAGCATGTGCAGGCCAAAGATGATGACCACCACCCCGCCCACGACCGTGAGCGTGCCGGAGAGGTCGCGCAGCAGGCCGCCCAGCGCGCCGGTGAGCGCGCCGAGCAGGATGAAGACCACGCTGAAACCCAGCACAAAGGCGACGCCGTGCGAAAAGGTGAACAGGCTGCCGCGCCCGGCCGGGGCGCCGGAGGAACGCCCGCCGAGGTAACCGACATAAGCCGGGACGAGGGCAAAAACGCAGGGCGAGAGGAAGGAGGCCAACCCGGCAAAAAAGGCCAGACCGAAAGAGGGGTTTTCCATCAGGGGTTCCTTTGGATTAAGATTCGACCACGCGGATGTTGGTGCCGCTGAAATCGGTGACGGTGACATCGCCCGGGTCGTAGCCCACCGCCGGACGGGTCCAACGCCAAATCCACCTGGCATCTTCGGGGCGGACATTGACGCAGCCGCGCGAGGTTTTTTCGCCGTAGTTGTTGTGCCAGAAGGTGGAATGGAAGGCGATGCCATTGCCGATAAACAGAGTGGTAAAACCCACGCCGGGCAGGTCCCAGCCGCCACCGGTGGTGCCGCCGCTCATGTGGGCGGAGAGCATTTTGCGCCAGACGCGGTGATTTTCGCCGGGGGTGGTGGCGGTCGAGTTGCCGTTTTCGTCTATGTAATCCATGCCGGTTGAGGCGCGGCAGAAGAAGACTTCGCGGCCTTCTTCAAAGGCGGAGACTGTCTGGCGATAGAGATTGACAACGATGTACTTGTCCTCGATTTCGGGAGAAAGGGGGGCGACATCTTCGGGCGTGATGCGGCGAAAGGCCTCGGCCGGGCCCCAGAAGACATCGCCGTAGCCAAAGCGTTCATTCAGGCGATACCAGACCTGGCCCTCGGAATCGGTGGTGATCTGGTCGACCCAGATGACCTGGCTATAGTACAGGCGCGGGGGAAGCTTAAGTTCTTCGACCCGGAATTTGACCGAAGGGGCAAAAGGGACGCGGTTTTCCAGCCGGACATCCACAAACGGCACGGTGACTTCGACCCACATGCCAGGGCCGAGGCTGGTTTCGTAGAGTTCGGTGATGGCGGTCTGGGGCAGGTCGCGCACCGGTTGCAGCAGGGGCGACCACACGTAGCCCTGGGGGGTTTCCACAAAACGCTGGTTGGGGCGGTAGATGTTGCGGCCAACCACCTCACGCAGCCAGGGCACGAGCTGGTCTTCATACAGTTTGCCAACCTCGGGGGCGGTGATGTCCGGGGCAGAGCGCACATTAATGGCGCCCTCGGTCACGCGCCCCAGCAGGGGCGCGTCCGGGGTGTCGGCCAGCATGCGGTTGTGCTGCCAGGGGCGGAAGGCCAGGCCGGTAGCGGCCAGGCCGGAAAGTTTCAGGAATTCACGGCGTGAAAAATGAGTCAAGGGAATTGCCTCCATCTGAATTATAGGCCTAAGACGCCGAAACCTGGGGCAGTCTTACGCAGCGTTAACTGGAGGATACCAGAACTGCGGCGCGGGTCAATCGTCCGATAGGATGAAAGAGGCAGAATTATGGCTACACATATTTCTTAGCGGCCGATTTGGTTATCTAACGGAGAAAGGGCGGGTTTGAAACCCGCCCCTACATGAAAGCTTGATTCTAACCTCAGATTTGAGAGGGGTTATTTAGGAACTTATTAAAGCTCTTAGGGGGTCAGGCGCTGGGCTGGAACTGGACGACGGCTTCGGCGCCTTCGTGCTGGGCGGTTTCCAGGGCGCGGTTGGCCTGCTCAATCAGCACATACAGCGGCTGGGGGTCGGCGCGCTCGCTGGTGGTGAAGCCGGTGCGCACATCCAGTTGCAGGCGGCCGCCTTCGGGGGTGCGGATGCGGATGGTGGTGATGGCACGCGCAATGCGTTCGGCGACGGCGCGGGCGTTTTCCGGGCGCGCTCCGGGCAGCATGAGCAGGAATTTGGCGCCAATCCAGCGGCCAACGACATCGTAGATGCGGACGTTGGCGCGGGCGGCGCGCGCCACAAAGCGCACGGCCTGGTCACGCACATCCGGTCCGTACTGGGCACGGATGTCATTGAGGTTGGTGACTTCCAGCATGGCAATGCTCAAGGGGATGCCCTCACGCTGGGCGCGGTTGAGTTCGCTCAAGGCGCGCTCGTAGACCGCCTGGCGGTTGAGCACGCTGGTGAGCGAGTCATACAGGGCCAGCGATTCGGAGTGGCCGGAGGAGGAGTTCAGGCGGGTTTGGAGGGCGATGGTGCGCTCGGCAATCTGCATGCGGGCCAGCAGTTCTTCGTCCACAATCGGGTCAAGCACAAAATCGCCGGGAATCGGGCCGAGTGAATCGATGACATTCTTGCGGCGGTTCTCGTCCGTGATGAAGAGGATGTACGGATAGGCGGGCAGGTCGGTGGCGAGAACGCTGTTGATGAGCGACACGCCGTCCATTTCCTTGAGGTCATACGGGGCGAGGATGATATGCACGGGGTCTTCGACCTGGTTTATCTGCGCCAGCGTATCGGCGGCGGTTTCACTCTCGGCCAGGTCGTATTCGCCCTGGGCCAGACAGGCGCGCAAATGCGCCCGGCGCTTGGAATCAGGTTCAAAAAGCAAAACTTTCACAGGCACACTCCCGTGGCGGCTGGCCAACTACATAAATTATAGGAGGTGGGGGGAATCAAAACATGCGAATTGCGTGGCAAGGGTGTTACACAAACAAAAGAGCAGGGCACAACCGCGCCCTGCTCCAGTTCAGGCAGGCGTGGGCAATCAGTTCAATTGACGGCCGCGCAGGCGCAAGCTGTTGCCGACTACGAAAATATCGCTGAAAGCCATCGCCCCGGCGGCCAGCATGGGGTTGAGCAGACCAACGGCGGCGGCGGGGATGAGCAGGACGTTGTAGATGAAAGCCCAGAACAGGTTCTGCTTGATGGCCCGCAGGGTGATGCGGCTCAAGGCGATGGCGCGCGGCACGCCGGCCAGCTCGCCGCTGATGAGCACCACCGGGGCGGCCGCCATCGCCACATCTGTGCCCGTGCCGATGGCAATGCCAACATCGGCCTGGGCGAGGGCCGGGGCATCGTTGATGCCATCGCCAACCATGGCGACCACATGGCCTTCGTCCTGGAGTTTCTTGACTTCAGCGGCCTTGTCGCCGGGCAACACTTCGGCCAGCACGCGGTCCACGCCCACCAGCTTGCCAATCGCCTCGGCGGTGGCCTGGTTATCGCCGGTGAGCATGGCAACCTGCAAGCCCATGGCGTGCAGGCGGTCAATGGCGGCGCGCGAGCCGTCCTTGACGGTATCGGCCACGGCGATGATGCCCTGCACGCGGCCATCCACCGCCACGAGCATGGCGGTCTTGCCATCGTTTTGCAGGGCTTCGACCTGTGGCTCAAGGCCGTTGAGGTTCAACCCACGGGCGGCCAGCATGCGGCGGTTGCCGACCGCCACCTGGCGGCCCTCCACTTCGGCCGAAACGCCGTGCCCGACTTCGGCGATGAAGCCCTGCGGCGCAGCGAGGGTCAGGCCGCGGGCATTGGCCTCGGCCCAGATGGCCTCGCCCAGCGGGTGCTCGCTGCCTTGCTCCACGCTGGCCGCCAGGCGCAGCAGTTCGCTGGCATCCATTTCGGTCAGGATGTCAGTGACGGCCGGTTGGCCGCGGGTGATGGTGCCGGTTTTATCCAGCACCACAAAGCCGATTTTGCCGGCGCGTTCAAGGGCGGCGCTGGATTTGAAGAGAATGCCCTGACGGGCGCCTTCGCCGGTGCCGACCATGACGGCCATCGGGGTGGCGAGGCCCATGGCGCACGGGCAGGCGATGACCAGCACCGCCACGGTGTTGATGAGGGCGCGGGTGAAACCATCCACCCCGGCGGTGGGCAGCGGGGCGGGCAGGACGAAGAACCACACCAGGAAGGTCACCAGGGCGATGACCAGCACGATGGGCACAAAGATGGCCGACACCTGGTCGGCGAGCTTCTGGATGGGGGCGCGGCTGCCCTGGGCTTCTTCCACCAGACGGATAATCTGCGCCAGGGCAGTTTCCTTGCCCACCTGGGTGGCTTCAAAGCGCAGCAGGCCAAGTTTGTTGAGGGTGGCGCCGATGACCCGGTCGCCGGGGCCTTTCTCGACTGGCAGGGATTCGCCGGTGAGCATCGATTCATCCACCGCCGAGCGGCCTTCCACCACCACCCCATCCACGGGGATTTTCTCGCCGGGGCGTACCAGGACGATATCGCCAACCAGCACTTCATCGGCGGGGACTTCCATTTCAGCGCCGGCGCGCAGAATGCGGGCGGATTTGGCGCGCAGGCCCATCATTTTCTTGATGGCTTCGCTGGTGGCGCCTTTGGCTTTGGCTTCCAGGTATTTGCCGACCTTGACGAGGGTGATGATGACTGCCCCGGTTTCAAAGTAGACATGGCCGGGGATGAAGCCGAGCATGACCGGAATGGAATAAAAGTAAGCGGCCGAGGAACCCATCGCAATCAGGGTGTCCATGTTGGCGGTGCCGTTGCGGGCGGCCATGAAGCCGCTGATGTAATACTGCCAGCCGACGTAGAACTGCACCGGCGTGGCGAGGGCGAACATGGCCCAGTTGGCCCAGGCGGCATGCGCCCAGTGGCCGATCAGGCCGAGGTCGCGGGCCATGCTGAAGATGAAGAGCGGCACGGTGAAGAGCAGGCCGATGAACATCAGGCGGCGCTGCTGGCTGATTTCGCGTTCGCGGGCGGCGCGCTCGGCATCTTCGCTTTCGCCGCCGGTTTCCACGGCTTCAAAACCGGCGGCTTTTACCGCGGCGCGCAGGTCAGCCTGGCTGACGAGGGTCGGGATGTAGCGCACGCGGGCGCGCTCGGTGGCGTAGGAGACGGAGGCCTCCAGCACGCCTTCAATGGCAGCGAGAGCTTTTTCTAGGCGGCGGGCGTCGTTGTCATCCGCCAGACGCTGAAGGGCGAAGTCGGCTTCGCCGGTGGCAACGCCATAGCCGGCGCGGGCGATGCGCTCCAGAAATTCTGGCAGGCTGGCCTGGGCGGGGTCATATTCCACTGAGGCGCGCTCGGTGGTGAGGTTGACCATCGCCGAGGACACCCCGCCAACTTTTTTGATGTTGCGTTCGACCGTGCTGACGCAGTTGGCACAGGTCATGCCGGTGATGGGGAGGGAAATTTGTTTGGTTTGAGACACGGGTTACTCCGATATGTTTCAGGTAGTGGGGGCGAGGACTGCCCGCCGCAGGAATTGCGCATTGATGGCAACGATAATGGTACTCAAAGACATCAGCACCGCGCCCAGCGCCGGGGAGAGCAATACACCAAACGAGGCGAAGGCGCCGGCGGCCAATGGCAAGGCAACCACATTGTAGCCCGTGGCCCAGATCAGGTTTTGGATCATTTTGCGGTAGGTCGCCCGGCTAAGAGCAAACACTTTGACCACATCCAGCGGGTTACTCTGCACGAGAATAATCCCGGCTGATTCAACCGCCACATCCGTGCCGCTGCCGATGGCAATGCCGACATCGGCGCGGGCCAGGGCGGGGGCATCATTGACGCCATCGCCGACCATCGCCACGCGTTTACCGCTGGCCTGCCATTCGGCAACATAGCGGTCTTTGTCTTCCGGTAATACTTCGGCAAACACGGTTTGGATACCCAACTCACCCGCCACAGCCGCGGCGACAGCCTTGCTATCGCCCGTGAGCATGGCGACTTCAATGCCCATTGCGGTGAGGGCCCTGACGGCGGCAGGGCTTTCCGGGCGGATGGCATCGGCCAGGGCAAAGGCCGCGACGGGGGTGCTTTCCAGCAGGAGAAATACGACCGTCTGCCCGGCCGAGTCGGCTTTGTGCTGAAATTCAGCCAGAGCCGTATCCGGCGTGGCATTCAAAAATTCCAGGAGGCGCGGGCCGCCGAGATGAGCGGTTTTTCCCTGCCAGCGGGCTTTTACGCCCCGGCCTTTAATGGCTTCAAAGTCGCTGATGCTGGCAGGCGGGATGCGCTGTTTTGCCACAAAGTCGCGAATGGCCTGGGCGATGATGTGTTCTGAATCGCCTTCAATGGCTGCCGCCAGGCCAAGCGCCTCGGTTTCATTCATGCCGCGGATGGCGCTGGCAACCACGCTCTGCTGGCCCTGGGTGAGGGTGCCGGTTTTATCAAACACGACCACGTCAATTTCGCGGGCGGCTTCCAACGCCAGCCGATTGCGGACGAGGATGCCATTGCGGGCGGCCAGCGAGGTGGAAATGGAAACCACCAGCGGGACGGCCAGCCCAAGCGCATGCGGGCAGGCGATGACCAGTACGGTAACCACCCGTTGGAGGGTGTAGAGGTCAAACCCACGGGCGATTGCCCAGCCAATGGCTGTGAGAAAGGCCACCGCGATGGCGATGTAAAACAACCAACCGGCGGCTTTGTCTGCCAGCACCTGGGTACGGGATTTGCTTTGCTGGGCTTCGGCGACCAGACGCATGATACCGGCCAGGGCAGTTTGGTCGCCCGTGGCGGATACGCGGATGCGCAAACTGCCATCACCATTGATGGTGCCGGCAATGACTTTATCGCCGGGATTCTTTTTGACCGGGGCGGATTCACCAGTGAGCATCGCTTCACTGACGCGGGAATTGCCGAGGGTAACTTCCCCATCGGCCGGGATGCTGGCTCCGGGGCGAATCAGAAGGATATCACCGGTTTTCAGGCTGACCGCTGGAACCTCTTCAATCACGTCGTCCGCGCCAACCCGCTGGGCGGTATCCGGCAGCAGGCGCGCCAGTTCGTTCAACGAACCAGAAGCCTGGCGCACCGAGCGCATTTCCAGCCAGTGGCCGAGCAACATGATGTCAATCAGGGTAACCAGCTCCCAGAAGAAACTTTCTCCGAGACTGAAGAATGCCGCCGCCAGACTATAGAGGAAAGAAACCGTAATGGCCAGCGAAACCAGCAACATCATGCCGGGCTGGCGGTTACGGATTTCCGGGCGGGCCATATCCAAAAAGGGAAGGCCGCCATAGATGAAGACCCACACGCCAAACAATGGCGCAATCCATTCGCTGCCGGGAAAGCGCGGCACCGAAAAGCCAAACCACATCTGCAACATTTCGCTGTAGGCCAGGACCGGGAGGCTCAAAACCAGCGAAACCCAGAAACGCCTCTGAAACAGGCTTTCATGGTGGCTGTGATCGACCCCATGCTGCTTGTGGTCGCCGCCATTCTGTGTATGGGCTGCATGCAGATGCTGGCCTGAATGCGCCGCGGGCGGGGGCGATTCTGCTGGATGGGCATGGTGGTCATGATGATGCGGTTCAGGCATCATGGCTTTTACTCCGATTTCTATCAACCTGTGCTGATTCAGGGCACAACGGTCAATGTGCCTAACATCCCGGCGGTGTAATGCACGCCATTCAGTTCAAAGCAACCGATTTCCCAGTCGCCGAGCATTTCTTTGGTTACGGTAAAGGTGAGGGTTGCAGGCTCACTGCCGTTAGAGACATACACCATCATGGGCATTTCGGATTCAGGGGAAGTCATGGCGCCCATGTCATGGCCTGCATGGCCGGCATCGGCGGGCGGCATCTGCCCATGACTATCGGTGTGCTGCATGAGTCCGCCGCCACCGGTGTGCTGGGGCATGACCCCGGCCGTATGCCAGAAATCGACTTCATAGCCGGAAGGGATCCCCTCCTCTTGATGAACCTGGCGGCCAATCATGAGTTCATGGGGAAGTTGACCGCTGTTCTCCAAAATAAAGGTGACTTCCTGTCCCACCTGCAATTCAATTTCACTTGGTGAAAACGCATACTCGGTCATTTCGATAGTCAATGTCACTGGCTCGGGAGCCGGCGCAGAAGCGCACCCGGCGAGCAGGAAAGCCAGCAGAACAAAGACAGCTGCTCTTTTTTGAAACATCTTGATTGTCCTTTACTAAACAGCAGGCTCAAGCGCGCTGCCTGAGCCTGTGAGGGAATGCAAGGTCAGGCGCGGTGCGCCTTGAGGGCTACCTACACGATGACCGGCGGGTAGTTGATTTCGGTCATCAGCGCCACAATCTGCTCTTCGGTGGCGGGGGCGTCAAAGTGGATGACGACCTGGCCGGTTTCGAGGCTGGCGGTTACATCACTCACGCCCGCCAGTTCAGCGATTTCGGTCTGGACTGTGTGCTTGCAGTGGCCGCAGTGCATGGCGGGAACAGAGTAGGTTACGGTTTTCATTGTGAGGCTCCTTGAAAGTGATTAAGATTTGGTGGCGGTTTGGAACACTTCAGCGATTTCAGCCAGCACGCGTTCACGCTCGTTGACATCATCGCCCTGCACCGCGGTGATGAGGCAGTGGTGCATGTGGTCATCCAACACCATCTGGCTGACCGTGTTCAGGGCGGCCTGCACGGCCTGAATCTGGCGAATGACATCAATGCAGTATTCGCCTTCATCCACCATGCGGGCGATTCCACCCACATGGCCCTGA
>CAZEQN010000077.1:2873-11097 GCA_964514335.1 uncultured Anaerolineaceae bacterium | reverse complement strand
GGCGCATCATCACCCCGTCGTTTGCCACCACCGCCGCAGACATCAGTTCCTGCAGCGGCGTGGAAATCACAAAACCCTGCCCCACGCCCTCAATGTAGGTGTCGCCGGTAGACCAGTTCTCGCCCTGATTAATGCGTTTCCAGGTCGGGTCGGGCACCAGCCCATCAGTTTCATCCGGCAGTTCAATTCCCAGAAACTGGTCGTAGCCCAGCGCCCGCGCGTACGTCCCCAGCCGGCAAATGCCCAGCCCTTCGGGGATTTCATCGCGGTAGCCGCCCGCCAGTTTGTACAGACACACATTGCTGGAGTTGGCGATGCAGCCAATAAAATTCAGCGAGCCAAAGCCTTCGCGGTTCCAGTCCACAAACTCGCGCGCCCGGCCGGGGTCGTTGGCATAAAAACTTTCCGTTACCGTAATCAACCCCGGCGTTTGAATGATCTGGTCCGGCGTAATCACGCCTTCGTTCAGCGCGCCAATGCCGGTCACAATCTTGAACACCGAGCCTGCCGGCAATTGCGCCCCCACGGCTTTGTTCAGCAGCGGGTAGGTCTGGTCTGCAATCAACTGCTCATAGTAATACTGCGGGATGAACCGCGCCAGCCGGTTGTTTTCATAACTCGGGTAAGACACCATCGCCAGGATTTCACCGGTGCGCGGGTCCATCGCAATGATGACTGCGCTGGAAATGCGCAGCGTGGCAAAATACTGATTCCACAGGAAGATTTCATTGCGGATGATGGCTTCGGCCGCCTCTTGCAGACGCATGTCAATGGTCAGCACAATGTTTTGCCCCGGCACCGGCTCCACCACCGCGGCGATATCGCGCAGCGCTTCTCCGGCCACATCCACTTCCACCAGGCGGCGGCCATTGCTGCCCCGCAAAATCGGGTCAAAGTACAGTTCCAGCCCCGCATAGCCGATTTTGTCGCGGTTGGGGAGGAAACCCTGCTCGCGCAAACTCTGTTCCAATAAAGCCGGAATCGGCCCCAGATAGCCAATAAAGGCCGAAGTTAATACGCCGGTGGGGTAGTCGCGCACCGGTTCAATCTGAATGGAAACCCCCGGCCAGTCGGCCGCCTTCTCCTGAATTATCAGCGCCACTTCGCGCGATACATCGCACTCAATTAATACCGGCTGGAACGGCGCAAAACTCGTGCCCAGCGCCACCATTTCCGCAATCCCCAGATTGCCGCCGCACTGAATCAGCGGGTCAACGTCAATATCTCCGGCGCTGATGGGCAGCTGGCTGTATTGTGCCAATTGGCGCACAATCTCTTCCACTTCGCCCGGGTCGGTGGGCAGCAGGGCGGGCGTTACGGCGATGTTGTACGAGGCGATGTTGCGCGCCAGCACAATCCCGTTGCGGTCATAAATCACCCCGCGCCGGGTTGGCAGGCTGATGGTTTCCGTGCGGTTGAACTCCGCTTCGGCCGACCATTGCTCGCCCTGAATGATTTGCAGCGCGAACAGCCGTACGGTAAAGACCGCAAAAATCAGGATGGCCACAATCCCAAAAATGGTAATCCGTTGCGGGTTGAGTACTGAAGCGCCCTCTGGCGGGCGGGAGTTATTCATTTGCGACCTCTTCCGGGTACACCAGTTTGGCAAACTCGCCCATCAGCCCAAAAACAGGCAGGGCCAGCAGAAAATTCAGCAATAGGCTCGGCAGTAACACCAGGTTGAACGCCTCGCTCAGCGTGATTGGCGAGCCCAGAACCCACAGATACAGCCAGGAAACGCCATGCAGCAGGACCGTGCCCGCCAGCACCGCGCTGAACAGATTCAGTATGGGCAGGTCCCATACCCGCCGCGGCAAATAGATACCCAGCCCGGTAATCGCCAGGTAAACCCCGAGCATCAGCCACAGGGGCAGGTGGGTCGCCATGCCCACCAGCGCCCCCGCTGCCACGCCCCAGGCCCACGGCGCAGGCAAGCCGCGCCGCAGCACCCACCCCAGCAGGGTCAGCAGCGTAAGGTCAGCCACCCCTTCCAATAAGGTCAGGCGCACCACAATCGTCGTCTGGAACAGCGCTGCCACCGTGAGGGTCGCCAGCGCCAGCAATACCGGCAGCATGGTCAGGGACTCCCGGCCGGGGTCGGTAGCAACGGGCTGACATCCAGCGGGCGGAAGTTGGTAATCACCAGCACAATCGTCAGGCGGTTGAAATCGACCACCGGGTCCAGCGCCGCCTGCTGGAACAGGGCGGTGGCTTCCTGGCGTACGCTGGTTAACTGGCCCACCAGCACATTGGCCGGGTACTGGCCGCCCAGGCCGGAAGTCAGCACCAGGTCGCCGGCCTGCACGCTGGCCGAAACCGGGATTTGCTCAACTGTCAGCGCCGCCGTCAGGCTGCCGTTCAGCACCCCATCCGCCTCGGCCGGCTGGATGCGCACATCCACCAGCGAGCCGGGGTCGGTAATCAGTTGCACCCGCGCCGCGCTGGCCGTCACCGCCGCAATCCGGCCTACCAGCCCTTCGGCGCTCACCACCGGCATCCCGCGCCGCAGGCCATCATCCGAGCCGCGGTTGATGAGGATGTAGTGCAGGAAGGGCGAGGGGTCAAGGCCAATCACTGCCGCCGCTTGGTATTCATTCTGGGGTTGGGCGCGTGCAAAATCCAGCAGCGCCGAGAGGATTTCCACCTCGGTCACCTGTTGCTGCAGCGCGATAATCTGCGATTGCAGGGCCGCGATTTCCTCGCGCAGCTGGGCGTTCTCCTGCTGCAGGTTTGGCGTTTCGGCCGGGGCGTTCAGGATGCTCTGGAACGCCAGAAAGCGGGTGTTCAGCCACACCTGAATCGGTTCCAGCGGGCCAAGCGCTGCGCCAGCCACCGGGTTCAGGTAGCCGCCAAAGGCCAGTACCAGCACGCCCAGCGCCAGCAGGCCAACGGCCAGCGGTTGCCAGGAAGGGCGTTTGAAGGGTTTCATAAGATTAGGAGAAATTGTACCGGAGAAGCGGCCGGCTTAAGTGTGCTTCAAAAGCCGGTGGCCATGCATCCCCCAAATGGAGGAATCTCCGTGTTTAGATGCCGTCCAGCTTCAACAGCCACGGCTTGAGGTTTTCAAAATCTTCCAGCACCAGGCCGGCCCCGCGCGCCACGCAGGTCATCGGGTCATCCGCCACCCAGGCGCGGATGCGGGTTTCATCCGAGATGCGCTCGGCCAGCCCCTGCAATAACGCCCCGCCGCCTGCCAGGCAGATGCCCAGGTCCATCAGGTCCGCGATGATTTCCGGCGCGACTTCATCCAGCGAGTCCTTGACCGTATCAATGATGGTTTGCAACGAGCCGCTGATGGCTTCGCGCACTTCCACCGAGGAGATTTCGAGCGTTTCCGGCAGGCCGTTCACCAGGTTGCGGCCGCGCACCACAAAGGTCTTTTCTTCCGGCAGCGGGTAAGCCGAGCCAATTTTCATCTTGACTTCTTCGGCCATCCGCTCGCCAATCAGCAGGTTGTACTTGTTGCGAATGTAATTCAGGATATCTACATCCATTTCATCGCCTGCCACCCGCAGCGAGCGCGAGGTCACAATTCCGCCCATGGAAAACACCGTCACTTCGGTTGTGCCCCCGCCGATGTCCACAATCATACTGCCGCCAACCCGGTCCACCGGCAGGCCGACTGCAATCGCTGAAGCGGTCGGTTCTTCAATCAGGTAGGCTTCGCGCGCCCCGGCCAGCATGGCGGCATCATGCACCGCTCGCTTTTCCACTTCGGTCACGCCGGAGGGAATGCCAATCACCACTCGCGGGCGCGGCAACGGCACCAGGCTCTGCTGGTGCGCCTGCCCGATAAAGTATTGCAGCATTTCTTCGGTAATCTCAAATTCGGAAATCACGCCATCCCGCAGCGGGCGCACGGCAATGATGTTGGCGGGGGTACGGCCCACCAGCGCCTTCGCCTCGGCGCCCACCGCCTGCACGGCGCGGGTCTTCTTATCAATCGCCACCCACGAGGGTTCGTTGATAACAATGCCCTTGCCCCGCACATGCACCAGCGTGTTCGCTGTGCCGAGGTCAATGCCGATGTCCAGTGAGAAGAACCCCAGAAGCCAATTCAGGGGATTGAAAGCCAAGAGCGTACTCCTATGTTAAAAGTTTGGCAGGCGCGGCATGATAGCCCAGTCCGCCAAGCGCCGTATTATACCATGCAGGCGCTACAGTTCCTGCTCGCTGCGGTCTTCGTGCGGGGTGATGACCAGCGTCTCCAGCAGGCTGTCTTCGGCTGGCTCGCTGACTGCCGGCTCGGGCGGCATCGGCTGGCCGAGCGAGAGTATCGCCCGGTCTGCGCCCCAGAACACATTCGTCGGGCCGATTTCATCCAGCAGGCCAGCCCGTTCCAACTGGGCATGTACCCGCGGTTGTAGCGCCGCCAGCAACAGCCGCCCGCCGCCGCCCTGCTGGCGTCCCCAGATTTCGCGCAACACTTCCATACCGGTGGCATCCAGCAGCGGCACACCGCGCAATGAAAGAATCACGGTCGCATCGGGTAGGTCCCCGGCTTCAATATCCTCCACCAGGCGCCGCGCCGCCGCAAAGAACAGCGGCCCGCTCACGGTGTACACCACAATTTCACCCCCCGGATGGCTGAAGCTGTGTCCGGCCTCGGCCAGCCGCCCTTCATCTAAAGGCTGGCGCTCCACCTGCAATTCGCTCAATTGCGCCATAAAAATCAAACTGCTGATGCCAAAGCCAATCAGAATCGCCTGGGTCAGGTCCAGCAGCACGGTGGCCGCCAGCGTAATCCCAAACGCCAGAATCGCATGCCGCAGCCGCCGCCCAAAATAAAAGCGAATGGCATGCCATTCGTTCATGCGCCACGCCGTCACCATCAGCACCCCCGCCAGCGCTGCCAGCGGAATGTGCGCCATCCACGGCGCGAATAACAGAGCCGCCGCCAGCAACGCCAGCCCATGAAAAATCGAAGCCATGCGCGTCACCCCGCCGCTTTTCACATTCACGCTGGTGCGCGCAATTGCGGCCGTGGCCGGTACGCCGCCAAAAAACGGGATGAGCATGTTCCCCAGCCCCTGGCCCACCAGCTCCACGCTGCTGTGCATCCGGATGCCGGTCATGTTCCCGGCCACCGCCCCGCACAGCAGGCTCTCGATCGCCCCCAGTGCCGCAATCGTCATACCCGGCAGCCACAGCTCGCCCACCAGCTCCAGCCGCAGGTCGCTTAACCGCAGCCGCTGTTCCAGCAAAATCGTGCGCGGGATCTCGCCAATCGTTGGCGTATCCAGATGCATTAACGCCGCCGCCAGCCCCGCCAGCAGGATCGCCGCCAGCGACCCAGGCACGCGCTGGCTGAAAGGCAGGCGCGGCCACAGCCCCATGAGCAGGATGACCCCCAGCGCTATCCCTACCGCCGCCAGGTTGGTTTCCGGCAGAGCGGCTGCCACCTCGCGCAGTTTGGTCAGCACATTCTCGGCTGGCGGCGTGTGCAGCCCCAGCGCATTATCCAGTTGCCCCAGCGCAATGATGACCGCAATGCCGCTGGTGAAGCCGGAGATGACCGGCGCCGGAATCAGGCTCACGATGCGCCCCAGCCGCAACAGCCCCAGCGCCAGCACCATCGCCCCGGCCAGCAGGCCGGCCACAAACACCCCTTGCAGGCCGTAGCGCACCGCCAGCACAATCAGCACCGCCGACATCGCCCCGGTTGGCCCGCTGATTTGGTACGGCGCGCCGCCCAGCAGCCCAATTACCAGTCCCGCCAGAATCGCGGTCACCAGCCCGGCGGCTGCATCCGCCCCGGAGGCCACCCCAAAGGCCAGCGCCAGCGGCAGGGCCACCGCCGCCACCGTCAGCCCGGCCAGCAGGTCGCGTTGAAAAACGCCGGCATCGTATCCGGCGAACTCTTTGCGTAGCAGCGCTATCCATTCTTTGATGAGCATCGGTCTCACGCTTTCGGCATCTGTAGAATTGGCAAAACGGATGGATTCTATCACCGACCCACAAGGCAATCCAGACCGACCCCGGTAGTCTGGTCCTTTATGGGCATTGTTCACGCGCCCCCCAATCGTAGGCCAACCGTAGTGGCAGCGCGGGCGGTTTTTGGTATAATCCGCGTCCACGCAGGGCAGGCAACCCGCCCGCGTGCCAACGGAATAGGAAACGGACAGCGCATGGCCCGGCAAACCACCGCCGGGTGACGAGGTTGAGGGTTCCCTGCCGCAGGGCAGGGCCAGGGCAGTCAGCATTCGCGACTGCCTGAAATCGAAAGATCAGCGGAAGCCCTCCGGGAGTACCACGCCCCCGACGTCCTTTCCTCCAACTCAAAATCTCACGGCCAACGCCGCCCCGGTAACGGGACGGACAAAACCGGTGGGAAGCGCGGCAGGCAACGGCGCACTTTGCGCGCCGGAGTCTGGGTTTGCCTGCGGGCAAATCGGCAGCATGGTTCATGGAGGAACCCCAACATGTGTGGAATCGTAGGTTACATCGGGCCGCGCGACGCGACCCCCATCATCCTCAACGGCCTCAAACGGCTGGAATATCGCGGCTACGACTCGGCCGGCGTGGCCGTGCTGCAAGAGGGCAGCATCAAAGTCCGCCGCGAAGCCGGCAAACTGGAACGCCTGCTGGCCCTGGTGGATGAAGACCCCATCTCCGGCCACCTCGGCATTGGCCACACCCGCTGGGCCACTCACGGCGAACCCAACGCCCGCAATGCCCACCCCCACATGGGCGCTACCGGCCAGGTCGTGCTCGTTCACAACGGCATCGTCGAGAACTTCCTTGAACTGCGTGAAGAACTCGTGGCCGAAGGCGTGGAATTCAAATCCGATACCGACACCGAAGTCATCGTTCACCTCGTCGAAAAACACCTTGCCACCGGCGTCCCGCTGGAAGAAGCCGCCCGCGCCGCCCTCTCGCACCTGCAGGGCCATCACGGCGTGGTCATGGTCTCCAGCCAGGAACCCGATAAAATCGTGGCCGCCCGCATCGGCAATGCCGGCGGCGTTGCCATCGGCTTTGGCGAGGACGAAATGTTCGTCGCTTCGGACATCCCCGCCATCCTCGAGCACACCCGCGAAGTCGTTTTTCTGGAGAGCCGCCAGATGGCCGTGGTTACCCGCGCCGGCCTGAAGCTCGAAACTCTGGAAGGCGAAACACTGGAATTCACCCCGGATATCATTTCCTGGGACCCGGTCGCGGCCGAGAAAGGTGAACACCGCCACTTCATGCAAAAAGAAATCCACGAGCAAATTCGCTCACTGACCGACACCATCGCCGGCCGGGTGGATTTTGAAGAAGGCCGCATCCGCCTGCCGCAGCTCAACCTCACCGCCGACTTCGCCAAAAAGATAGACCGCATCATCATCATCGCCTGCGGCACGGCCGCCTACGCCGGCATGGTCGGCAAGGTGCTCATCGAGAAAATCGCCCGCATCCCGGTCGAAGTGGACATCGCCTCCGAGTTCCGCTACCGCGACCCTATCATCACCCCCAACACCGTTGTGCTCGCCATCTCCCAGAGCGGCGAAACGGCCGACACGCTGGCCGCCATGGCCGAAGGCAAGGCCCGCGGCGCCACCGTCTGGAGCATCGTCAATGTCATCGGCTCGCAGGCCATGCGCGTTTCGGATGGCTACATCTCCATGCAGTCCGGCCCGGAAATCGGCGTTGCCAGCACCAAGGCCTACACTGCCCCGCTGGTAGACCAGTACATGCTCGCCATCCTGCTGGCCGACCTGCGCGGCACGCTGCCGGAAGCCGAGCGCAAAGCCCTCGTCGCCGAGCTGGCCCGCGTCCCTGACCTTGCCGGGCAGGTCCTCGCCCGCGAACCGGAAGTCGTCAAAGTCGCCGAAGCCCTCAAAGACATCACCCACTGCCTGTACCTCGGCCGGGGCGTGAACATGCCCACCGCCTACGAAGGCGCGCTCAAACTGAAAGAGATTTCCTACATCCACGCCGAAGGCTACCCGGGCGGCGAGATGAAGCACGGCCCGATTGCCCTCTTTGACGAGAGCATGCCGGTCATCATCATCGCCCCCCGCGACCACTGGGTGGATAAAATGGTCAGTCAAATCGAGCAGAGCAAGGCCCGCCGCAGCCCGGTTGTCGCCATCGCCACCGAAGGCGATACCGTCATTGCCGGCCTCGCCGACCATGTCATGTATGTCCCTGAAACCCCGTGGATGTTGAGCCCCATCATTACCGTCATCCCGTTGCAACTGCTGGCCTATCACATCGCCGTGCTGCGCGGCCTGGATGTCGA
>CAZEQN010000077.1:0-2863 GCA_964514335.1 uncultured Anaerolineaceae bacterium | reverse complement strand
CTCGCCAAGAGCGTGACGGTCGAGTAATTTATAACAACAAACAAAAGCGGGCAGTCCATCGACTGCCCGCTTTTGTGTTTCGGATTTGCCCGCTTCCCGAATTGAGAGAGTTTGACAGCCGCCATGCCGCATACTAAAGCCAGAGAGGAAATTCCTATGGCCTATTCAGTTGGAGTGGTAAAGGGCGTAATTGAACGCAGAATTCTTGTAAATTACCGTGTCCAAAAAGACGTGCTTGCAGCCATATTGCCGCCCCCGTTTGCCCCTAAGCTGGTCGGCGATTGGGGCGTCGCCGGGATTTGCCTGATTCGCTTGAAGCAAATCGCACCTCAATTTCTGCCAGGAGGCTTCGGACTCGCTTCCGAGAATGCCGCCCACCGGATTGCAGTCACCTGGCCGGACGGCGAGTCGTTCAACGAAGGCGTCTATGTCCCGCGGCGCGACACGTCGCTCTGGGCCAATGTACTCGCCGGTGGCCGGATTTTCCCCGGTCACCACCACCTTGCCCGGTTTGATGTGCTGGAAACGGATGACCAATTCAGCGTTGCAGTTACGGACAGGCACGGCGCAATCCTTTCGGTGCGCGCCGCACGCGCAGAGGCACTGAATCCGGACAGCATCTTCCCGGATATTGAAATTGCCTCAGCCTTCTTCGAGGCCGGCTCAATGGGCTATTCTGCCACCAGCCACCCGGGCCGGTTTGAGGGCCTGGAATTGCACAGCCGCGCCTGGAAAGTCTCCCCGCTAGCGGTTAATCATGTTTCATCAAGTTTCTTTGAAAATGAGCAACTGTTTCCAAAAGGTAGCGTGGCGTTTGATTGTGCCCTGCTGATGGAAAACATCCCCCACCAGTGGCGCGCCCACACGCCATTATGTATAGATACTCTGCTACCGTCCGAGGCGGCCTAACACTGCCCGCAGGCGCATTCAGCGGTATGCGGATAGTAGTCAATCATCTGGCCGGTGCGGTCAAAAACGATACCTTTGTTGTTTCCGCGGCTATAATTCACGGAGTTTCAGTGGAAAAAGCGGTGGATAATGCGACCCGAAAATGAAATTCAGTCAACTGGCCGGTACAAATGGTTTTGGATCGTTCTGGCGTTTCTGGCCCTTGCTTTAAGACTTTTTCGCAATGATCAATATCATTTCCTGAATGATGAATTTCTCTCCATTTATGCCGCTCAAGACCTTGGCAGTAACTGGAATGGCATCGGCTATTTCGCCCTCCTGCGCGGCTGGCTTACAATCGGCGGCTCTGCCAGTGATGCCTGGCTTCGCTCACTGTCGGCTTTCTTCGGCCTGACCACCACGCTTTTGCTGGCCCAACTGGGTCGCAAACTGTTTGGTTGGCAGGGTGCGCTTTCGTTTGGGCTGCTGGCCGCCACTGCCCCCTTTGAAATTTACTGGTCGCAAACGGTGCGTTTTTACGCCTTTTTTATCACCGCAACAGCCGCTTTTTTGTTGGCAGCGGCCACCCTGTCAGAAAAACCTGCGGACCCGTCCCGTCGGATTTGGCTTGGGTTGGCCGCTCTCAATCTGGCCTTGTCGTATGTCCTGGGCAGTCTGGCTCTGCTGGTCATTGGGGGCGCATTGTTTGCTGGCAGCCGCCTGCCGGGCCGCTCGTGGCGCGCCGGCCTGGGGCTGATGCTGGCATTGCTTGTCCTGCTGGCGCTGGTCATGTGGCCGCCCCTCCAGGCCTCCCTATGGAATCTTGCCGCAGAAGTTTTTTCCTATCTTCCCAAGGGTGACGCTGTTCGCCCTCAGCCGATTTCGCTGGTGGGCCTTGGGAAAACCGCTTTTGCAGGCTTTGTCTTTTTGTTTGGCTACAATGTGTATCCATTCTGGTGGTGGTTCGTGCTACCGGCCAGCCTGCTGGCTGGCTTCCTGCTCTGGCGAGGCGTCCGCTGGGCGCAGGCCAACCCTCCATGGCAGTTTCTCCCCTGGGTGGCGCTGGCCGCTCTTTTGGGAGTTTACCTGTTTGTCGAAGCCGCCCTGGGTCGTCTGGCTACGGGCCTTTCGCCTCGCCACGCCGCTTTTTTGTGGCCGGTGCTGCTGGCCCTGATTTCCAGCGGACTTGCCACGCTGGCGCGGCCGCGGGTTTTTTACGCCGCCCTGGTTGGCATGCTATTGCTTAACATGGTTGGGTTGGGGGCACGCTGGCAGGCAGCCTGGAGCCGCAGAGATATTCCAGACTATCGTGTCGCCCGGGAGGCATTGGGGACATGGTACTCCCCGGAAACGACCCTCGTGGTGGATGGGCGCAGTGCTGAACGTTTGCAGCGTTACCTCTCAACCGAGATAGACTTCGTCTCCATCTTTGAATGGGAGACCCTTCCGCCGCCGACTGGCCGCGTGATCTTCATCTTGCAAAATTTTGCATCCGGGGCGCGCGCCATGCACACGGCCGCAAGCGCCGGGCTTACTGAAAGCCACCGCTGGGTCGCCAGCTACACCGATTTTCCGCTGGCCATTCAGGTTTACGAGCCTTTGCCGACTCTATCTGAACTCACCCTTTCAGATTCGCCTACCCTCGTCCAATTCCGCCATCCACTGGAATTTATCGGTATCGAATTTTCCAATCTGCAGCTACCCCAAACCCTGACAATTTCCGGTGCGTCCCTGACATTGGCCGGAGCCCACGCGCTCCCCGGTTTGAATCAGGAACAATCCCTAATCCTGCCCGGCGATGGTGTGCATCTGCAACCCGGAGATTCGTTGCTTTTGCTCTCTCACCATGTGGGCGCGGGAAACCTGCAGGCCGGAGAACCGGTGGGCAGGTTGCAACTCATAAATCAGGCGGGTGACATGCAGGAGATCGAGCTGCGAAATGCTGAACACACAACGGATTGGAAATTGACATGCC
>CAZEQN010000076.1:0-11104 GCA_964514335.1 uncultured Anaerolineaceae bacterium | reverse complement strand
GTGTTTGGGGGGCTCAAGAGTGCATCAGTGGCGTGCTCCCAGTTCCTTACTTTTGCCCGCGCCGCCACCTCCGGCCCCACCCCTACCGCCGCGCCCACCAGCAGCCGCCCCTGGCTGTCCGTGGCTGCATTCGGGTAATCGCGCGCCTTCTGAATGTCCTTCACCGTAATCAAACCTTTGATAATGCCCTGCGCATCCACCAGCGGCAGCTTCTCAATCCGGTGCTGCTGCAACAGGTTCTTGGCCGCCTCCAGTTCAATCCCTACCTGGGCGGTCACCAGCGCGTCGGCCTTGGTCATAAAGTCCGTCACCGGCCGTCCATATTCGGCCGGCTCCACAAAACGCACATCCCGGTTGGTCAATATGCCCACCAGTCGCCCGTTGGCCTCCGTAATCGGCACTCCGCTGATGTGATAGGTGGACATGATGTCCTCGGCCTGCTGCAAGGTCGCCTCCGGCCCCAGCGTGATGGGCGCCACAATCATCCCGGATTGCGAGCGTTTCACCTTCTCCACCTCGCCCGCCTGGGCTTCCGGCGGCATGTTGCGGTGAATGATTCCCAGCCCACCCTCGCGCGCCAGCGCAATCGCCAACCGCGCTTCGGTTACGGTATCCATCGCCGCCGAAAGCAGCGGGATATTCAGTTGCACCGCCTCGCTCAATCGGGCGCGCGTATCCACCTCGCTGGGCAACACCTCACTGTACCCCGGCACCACCAGCAAATCATCAAAGGTCAGGGCCACATCGCTCTTAAAAATCTCTTCGTTCACAGGCTTTGTCTCCTTTAAAAGAAAGTGCGGTCAGGAAACGCTTGACCGCATTAAGCTTGCCATCGCACGGGCGCGGGTTGGGGCATCCCCCAGGTGGGTGCCCGCCTGCATGAGTTCGAGCACTTTAGCCGCGTCCAAGTATTTCAGAACCTCTCTGTCACCCGCCAGCAGCTCTGCCAGTGGGTTTGCCTGTTCGGCCTGCAACGCTTCCCAGGCCTGCATGGAATGTTTGCGAATACACTCATGCATCGCCTGCCGGTCGGCGCCAGCCTTCACCAGTTGCAGCAGCACCCGCTCGGTGGCGGCAAACGGGCCATAGCGCGCCAGCGTGCGCTCGATCGCGCCCGCATGAACCACCAGGCCGGAAATCAGGCGCCGGGCCACCAACAGCATTTCATCCGCAATCAGAAAGGTTTCCGGCAACAGGCTGCGGCGGTTGGCGCTGTCATCCAGCGTGCGTTCCAACAGAGAGTGGGCGGCATTATCCCAGGCCAGGCGCGGCATCCCGGCCAGCATCCGCCCCAGCGAATCAAGTTTCTCGGCCTGTATCGGGTTGCGCTTAAACGGCATCGCTGAAGACCCCACCTGCCGCGCCCCAAACGGCTCGCTCCATTCCCCAATCGGTGGCGACTGTAACACCCGCAGGTCGAATGCAAATTTATACAATGTGCCGCCCAGCCCCGCCAGCGCGCTCACGATCTGGTACTCCTGTTTGCGCGGATAGGTCTGCGTGACCACCGGGAAGAATTCCAGCCCCAGTTTCTCGCTCAATTTTTGCTCAAAACGCGGCAGGTTCTCCACCCCCAGCAGTTCGGCATAACCCGCCCCCGTGCCCACCGCCCCGCGAAATCCCTTACCGCGCAGCCCGCTCCGCACAGCCTGTAAGGCCGTCCAGTCAGTCAGCAGGTCCTGCCCGGTTTGCGCCAGCCGGTAGCCCAGCGTGGTCGGTTCCGCCGGTTGCAGATGCGTAAACGCCATCACCGGCAGGTCGGCTGTGTCTTCAATTTTCTCGGTCAGCATTTGAATCGCCTCGGCCAACGCCGCGTTTATCAAGTCCAACCCGGCCCGCAACCGCAGCGCATCGGCATTGTCTTCGATATCCATCGAGGTCGCGCCCAGGTGCAGAATACCGCCGCCCAGCGAACATTGTTCGGCATAGGTCCGGATTTCCGCCATCAGGTCATGATGAATTTCGGCTTCAATTTCCAGCGCCCGCGCCATATCCACCCGGTCGGCCTGCTGGCGCAAATCCTCCACCTGGGCGGCCGTAACCAGCCCGAATTCCTGCTGCACTTCGGCCAGCGCCACCCACAACTGCCGCCAGGTGCGCCGCTTGTGGGCTTCACTCCACAGGGCGCGCATCGCCGGGCTGCCATAGCGCCAGGAGTAAGGCGACTGATAATTTTCAAAATCCGTCATCTGATTCAAACCTATTGTCTAGACAGGGTCGCGAAATTATACCCCGGCAGGTTATGCCTGCATCCGCTATAATGAAACCGAAATTTCGAGCGAAGGGAAATCCAATGGCAATCCGAATTCTAATCGTAGATGACCATGCCGTGGTGCGACAGGGGTTGAAAATGTTCCTTGCCACCGACCCCGACCTGGAAGTAATCGGCGAAGCCGGCAACGGGCAGGAAGCTCTCTTGAGCGTCGCCAAACTTCAGCCGGATGTTGTGCTGATGGATTTACTCATGCCGGTCATGGATGGCATTACTGCCATCGGCCAGTTGCGCCGCCAGTTCCCGGATACGGAAGTGATTGCCCTCACCAGCGTCCTCGAAGATGCCTCCGTAACCGGGGCCGTGCGGGCAGGCGCTATTGGCTATTTGCTCAAAGACACCGAAGCCGATGAACTCATCCGCGCCATTAAAGCCGCCGCCGCCGGGCAGGTGCAACTCTCCCCCAAAGCCGCCGAACGCCTGATGCGCGAAATCCGCACCCCGGACAGCCCGGACAAGCTCACCCAGCGGGAGACCGATGTCCTGCGCCTGCTGGCCGCTGGCCGCTCCAACAAGGAAATCGCGCTCGAACTGGTCATCGGGGAAACCACGGTAAAAACCCATGTCAGCAATGTGATGATGAAACTGGGCGTTTCCAGCCGCACCCAGGCCGCCCTGTACGCCGTAAAAATTGGCCTGGTTCCCAAAGACGTGTTTGATAACCTCTAGCCAGCCAAATTTCCTTCCAGGAATTCAACGCCTTCTATTCTATGAATTCATACAAAAGAAGGATGAGTGATTCAATCACGCACCGGATACTAAAAGAAGCCAAGACTGCGATAATCGCACTACACGGTTACCCAAAGCATGCCGCGTGCAAAAAATAGCGCTGTCTTAGCCGATTTTATTTTGAGTTTGTCATCTGGCAAACTCCGGAAAATTACGCAGGAACACAGAATGAACAACGCAGCACGATTCTACGCCGTTATCATCGTCATGGGTTTGGCCTCGCTGGCCTGCAACCTGGGCGCGGGCGCGCCTCCTGAACCCACCCCGACCAGCCCCGCCGGCGACATAAGCGGCGTAGTTCAAACATCGGTCGCTCTGACCGTGGCCGCCGGGCAGGGTGGCGGCGCCTCTCAACCCGCCACCAGCACCCCGGTGCCCTCCGCCACCAGCGGCGCGATCTTCGTCCCCACCGCCACTACGGGCGTGGTCATCCCCACCAGCACCACCGCACCGGTCACCCGTTGCGATTGGGCCCAGTTCGTGGCCGATATCACTGTCCCTGACAATGCCAGCATCCCCAGCAACACCACTTTCAAAAAGACCTGGCGCATAAAAAATATCGGCACCTGCAGTTGGAGCCGTGACTATGAGCTGGTTTTTGTTACCGGGGAAGCCATGACCAGCACCCGCACCATAAAACTCCCCGGCCGGGTGGACCCCGGGCAAACGGTGGACATCAGCATTGACCTCACCAGCCCCAACGGCCTCGGCACTTATCGCGGCGAATGGTTGTTACGCAACCCCAATGGCGTGCGCTTCGGGCTGGGGAACAATGCCAGCAGCCCGGTCGGTGTACAAATCCGGGTTATCCCCAAGGCCAATAGCAATTACACCTATGACTTCGCCGCCAACTACTGCGCCGCCCGCTGGGAAAGCGCCGCCGGCCCACTGACATGCAGTTCACCCGCCAGTAATAATGGCTACGTTCAGTACCTCACCGCCGTGGAACTTGAAAACCGCAGTGAAAACGAACCCACGCTGGTCACGCGCATCAACAACAATCGGTCCGGCTGGATTAGCGCCACCTACCCGGAGATGACCATCCGCGACGGCCAGCGCTTCGTTGCCTGGCTCGGCTGCCTGGATAACAGCGCCGGTTGCGATGTCACCTTCAAACTCCAGTTCATTAACGCCAACGGCAACCTGCGCACCCTCGCTACCTGGGATGAAACCTACGATGGCAGCATTACCAAAGTGGATTTTGACCTCTCAAGCGAAGCTGGCAAGCGCGTCCAGTTTGTACTTTATGTAGAGAACAATGGCGGCACAGCTTCATCTGCCAATGCCTTCTGGTTTGTCCCCAGCATCCGCGAGGCCCTGCCCACCGCCACACCGACCTTAACACCAACGGTTACCCTTACGGCCTCTGCAACTGCCACTGAAACCCCCACCGCAACGGCCACTGAAACGGAAACCCCGACGGCAACCCCCACCCCCTAGTCATTTCCTCCTCCTCGAAAAGTAACGGCTGGTGTGCCTCCACCAGCCGTTACGCTTTAATCGGTTATCGTTCAGTTTGGGCTGGCATGCGCGCCTGCACCCGGGTTCCTGCCGGGCCACTTTCTACCACGCAAGTTCCACCCAGCAATGCCGCCCGCTCCTGCATGGACTTCAAACCCAGATGTCCGGGGAATTCACCCTGGGGTTCAAACCCGCGGCCATTGTCCGTCACCTCCAGCGTCACCCAGCCTTCGGCCGAAGACAGTCGTATTTCAATCAGGCTTGCCTGGGCATGCTTAATCGTATTATGGGTGGCTTCCTGAGCTATCCGGTACAACGCCACTTTCTGATCAAGCGTCAGTTGCGGTTCGCGCTGCAAACGTGCCCGCACCTCAATCTGGTGGCGGGCCGTCAGGCCATCGCCCAACCGGGCCAGCGCCAGCCGCAGACCCTGCTCTTCCAGTTCTTCCGGCCGCAGGCCCAGCAGCAGAGCCCGCATTTCTGCCAGTCCGCCTTCCGCCAGCGTCAGGATGTAATCGGCCGGTTCCAGCAGGTCTGTCCCTCCCTGCTGTTCAGCCTTCTTGCGCAGCGTTTTTGCGCCCAGCGCAATCCCATACAGGGCTTGCGAAACGCTGTCATGCAGCTCACGCGCCAACCGCGAGCGTTCCTTTTCGCCCGCCGTTTCAGCCTCGGCGGTTTTATCTTCTACCACCTGCGAGAGTTGCAACTGCCGCCGCAGCGCCACAAAGACCGCCGCTGCCAACCCCACGCCAACCACTGCCATCAGCGCCTGAAAAGCCCGCAATTCCGTTGAAATCGCATTCAACCAGCCGCCGGCCGGGATGGCCGTCAGTTGCCAGGTCCCATCGGAATAGACGATATTTTGCGCCACCGGGTCCTGCAGGCGCAGGTTTGGGTCCCCCAGCAGGAGCGTGCCTTTGTCCGTACGCAACGCCAGTTCAAGGTCGCCCGGCTCTCCGGTCAGTGCCAACAACGGCTCAACTTCCACCACCAAAAACACCAGCCCCCAGAAATTACCCTCATTGTAGATGGCGCTCATGGCCAGCAAAACCGGCTGCTCCAACCCCAGGTCAACTGGCCCCACCCACACCAACTCGCCCTGGTCGCGCGCCCGCTGGGCCGCCCGCGCCACACTCGGGTCAGCCGCCTGCAACAAGTTAAACGACTGCAATGTCGTCTGGCTGCTCGGCGGGTAGAGATAGCCCACCCGGCCATCCGGCGCCACCCCCATCGCGAACAACCCATCTACCGTCGAAAACACAGACTGTACATAGAATTGCATCTGGCTTTCAGAGGCTTGCCCGGCGGCCATCACCTCCATAAACGCGCTGAACCCTTCCAGCAGCAACAGGCGGCGGTTTATCCCGGAAGCCACCGCGTTGGCGCGCACATTGGCATCCAATTCCACTTCTGCGCGCAATTCCTCCAGAAGCTGGCCCGCATACCATTGGCTGGCACGCTGCCATATGCCCACATACAACACCAGCCCCAGAATCGCCGCCACGCCCGCCAATCGTGCGGGGGACCAGAAAGACCGGATGCGCGCCGACTTAATTTCCATAGGTCAGAATTTCCTTCATCGTCATTATACGAGCAGAAACACAAACGCGGCCCAGCTCACCCGTCGCGCAGTTCTTACTTACGAAATGGTCTGTACAGAAGAATAGATGAACTCATCTACCGGTCAATCTTGGCCGGGTTGAAACACGGGTTGTAGTCCGCCCCCAGCACCAGCCGGTAACCGGAGGCATACCCCGGAGTGGGCACATGCACCAGCGCCTCCGGGCGCAGCCCCAGTAGCGCCGCCAACGCCTGTGCCTCTTCGATATTAATAGAGTCGCTCAAAATTTCGATGCTGGAGCGGCTCACCGAACCGCGCTCATTATTCCCCGCCCCAGCCGCGAACCCGCCATACTGCAAACGCGTAACCGCCAGCTCGCCCCAGTCCGCCTGGCCGCTGGCGTTCCACACCTCCACATACGCCGCCGTGTGTGCCTGTTCTTCTGCGTCCGGCGCGCCCAGCGCCCGCTGCATCAAAGCAAAGAGTTTCGCTTCATCCGGCAACAACACCGCCGCATTCTGGGGTGTACGCCAGCCAGAAACCACATCCCCATTGATATAGTAACTGCGCACCTGCGCCAGTCCCACCCCCGGCGCAGATTGCGCCAGCGGCAGCAGGTCATCCAGCCCCACATCTGTTTCCACCGTATCGCGCAACTCACGATACAGGTCTGGCAGGCGCCCCAGCGTATTGAATTGCAGCGCCTGGCTGAATAACGCCCGCAACACTTCCTGCTGGCGGCGGCCGCGGTCAAAATCGCTGGACTTTAAACGCGAGCGCGCGTACCACAGCGCCAGGTCGCCATCCATGTACACCAACCCCGGCTCAACCGTATACAAAGCCCAGTTGTCCTCATCTTCCGCGTCGCCCTGCGGGTCAATAATGTGCCAATCGGTATAGGCACAGGCCACCGGCACATCCACCCCGCCCAGCGCATCCACAATGTTTATGAAGCCATCAAAGCCCACCAGCGCCACATAATCCACCTGCACCCCCAGGTTGTAACGAACAGTATCTTTTAGCAATTGCATGCCCCCCGCCGGGTACAGGCCTGGGTTGCCAACGCCATGCTGGTAGGCGGCATTGATGCGTTGCATCGTCCAGCCCGGGATGTACACATACAAATCGCGCGGCACGGAAATCAGGGAGATGGTCTTGTATTCCGGCTGGTAATTCGCCAGGATCAGAGTGTCCGTCCGCACCGTGGTCGTGCGCCGGTCCGAGCCAATCAGCAGGAACGTCACGCTATTCGGGTTGCTTAATAGCGGCATCGGCGAAGGCACAGCCGTTACTGGTGTTGGGCCGGGGCTGCCAAAATGCGGCGGCGGCCAGGTGATGGGGGTCTGGGTGCTGGTTGGGCTGGCCGCAGGGATGGGCGTGGCCGTGGCCGGCGGAGGTGCCGTGCGGGTTTCGCCAGGCAGGGTCGGCGTTGCAACCGGCGTTGGCCCAACCGGAAAATTACAGGCCAGCGCCGAAAAAACCAGCCCGGCCAATACACTCAGCAGTTGGGCGCGCGTTAGCGCGCGTTGAGCGCCTGGCGCATGATTTCCTGCGTCAGGCTGAATTCCGGTAACAGCACCTGGGCGCCGTTGTAGGGATTCACCCACGGGTACACCACGTCCGAGCCAATTGCATAGCTGTTGATTTCGCTGGATTTCATTTGAGCGGCCAGCGGTGCCAGCCCCACCACATCCAGAAATCCGATATCGGTCTCCACCAGTTCGTCAAAGGCATCATACAGGGCAAACGCGTTACGCGCACCATCCAAACTGATGAGTTTCTTAAAGATAGCTCGCAGTACTTCCTGCTGGCGGCGGGCCCGGTCAAAGTCACTGCTGGTATAGCGCGAGCGTACATACCACAGGGCCGTATCCCCATCCATCCGGACAGTGCCCTTTTCCACCGTGTACTGGCCTTTGTTATCGCGGTGGTCGGTCAGCGTTTCGCCGACCTCCACATCAATCTCACCCAATTCATTAATCAGGGTTGTGAAGCCTTTAAAATTAATCAGGGCATAGTGGTCCGGCCGCACCCCGAAGTTGTACTCCAATGTCATTGCCAGCGCCTCAAAGCCCCCAAAACGAAAGGCGGCATTAATCCGTTCCATTGTCCACCCCGGGATATAGACAAACAGGTCGCGCGGAAACGACGTCATCGAGACGGTCTTGAGTTCAGAATTAACCGTAACCAGAATGATGGTATCCGTCCGGAAGCCGCTGTCATACGGGCGCTGGTCAGAGCCCAGCAGCAAAATATTAATCTGATTGTCCGGCTGTTCAATCCGCGCCACCGGATTCGGGATCGCCAGCGGCGCATACGCCACAGGCCCCGGGTAACCTACCCAGTTAGTCGCTACGTTGGTAGCCGTTGCCAAAGCAATCACCGTCGGCAGCGGCTGGGTCGGGGCGCGGGTGGGCGCCAGGGTTGGCACCGGCGTAGCGGTAATGGGCAGGGGCTGAAAAGCCGTAGGGGTAGGCGTAGAATTCGCCGGCGCGCCGACATACACAAATCCGCTCGGCGGGCCGGACTGCGCCACCGCATCCGGCCCGGGAGTCATGCCGCAGGCAGACAGGCCACCTGCCGCAAGCAGGATCATGAGTCGCCAGATAGCTGGCTGCGGGCGGGTCCTCATGGCGGAGCTAAGGGGTTGCCGTTGGGGTCGGGGTTTCTGTCGCCGTCGCGCTGGCCGTTTCTGTGGCAGTCGCGGTTTCCGTTGCGGTTGCCGTATCGACTGGCGTTTGGGTAGCGGTGGAAGTGTGAGTTGGCGCCGTAGTAACAGAAGGCGTGCTGGTACGGCTGGCGGTGGGTGTCAGCGTCCGGGTCGAAGTCACAGTACGGGTTGGAGTCGTGGTCGCCACATTCGGCACCCACAGGCTATCGCCGGTACGGATATAGGTGGAAGCGCCCAGACAATTGGCGAATTGCAATTGCGCTACACTCACGCGATACGCCTGCGCCAGGCTGTACAACGTATTGCCAGATTGAATGGTGGTGCGCGTCCAGCCTGCCGGCGGGCCACAGGGGCTTTGTGGCAGGCTGGTATTCGTGGCAGTAGTCGGTAAGTTCGGCACATACAACTGGCTGCCAGCCGTAACCACCCCCACCAGCAAACAGTTTCCAGACATCAAGTTACCTTCCGTCGTTCCGGTCCGCGCCGCCAGAGCTTGCAGCGTCTCGCCACTCGCCACCGTCACGCTTACCCAACCCGCTGGCGGATTACAAACCGCCGTGGTTGCGCTGGCCTCTGGCACGCTTGGCAGAGTCGCGCTGGCGGGGGGCAGGGGCGCGCTTCCGTTCGCATCCACAGTTGGCGTTGGCGGTAGCGGAATGACAGACGCAACAGCAATCGGCGTCGGCGTGAACACCACCGGCGCTGCACCCAGCTCGGCCGTAGCCGCCAGAAAACCTCCCAATGTCATCACGATCGAAAGGATTGCAAGAACCACGCCAGCCAGGAGCTGACGGTTACCGTTCATTCCGTCGCGCTCCCATTTTGGCCATTACTGGCAGGCGAGACAACCGGCAGTCGTACCCGGAAGGTACTGCCCTTGCCCAAATCACTCTCCACCCAGATGTCACCCCCCAGCGCTTCGGTTAAAGTCTTGGCAATCGAAAGTCCCACGCCGGTATCCCCCACGCCCTGAATCAGCGGATTGTCTGCTCGATACAGCCGTGAAAACACCCGCGGCATATCTTCTTCCGGAATACCTTCCCCGCTATCGCGCACTTCCAGCAGCACGCTTTCACTGGAACCATTCTTGGCGTCGCGTCGAGCCGCCAGTGCAATTTCGCCTTCCATCGGCGTGGCGGCGCCCGCATTACTTAAGAGGTGCGTCAGAATCTGTTGCACGGCATCCCGGTCGGTATGCATCCGCGGCAGGTCAGCGGCCAGGTCCACCCGCAAGGCGATATTCTTCTCACGCATCTGGTTACTGGTTTCGCCAATGGATTGGTCAATCACCGCCGAAAGGTCCACTGCCTCTGGCGTAATGTGGATGTTGCCACTATCCAGCGCCGTGATCTGCACCAGATTCCCCACCAGGCTGTTCATTCGTTCGGTAGAAGCCTTGACCCGGTCCAGGAATTTACGCTGCAGGGCGCCCAAAATCCCCACCGACTCACTCAACAACAAATCCGTATAGCCAATAATGGAAGACATCGGCTGGCGTAAGTCCTGCGCAATCGAAGCGATAACATCCGCCTGTTCACTGCTCAAACCAATCACATCCGGCTGTGGCGCGCCGGCCTTGCGGCTCTCTTCCAGCGCCGCCCGCAACTGGTCGCGTTCGGTCGCGGCGGCCTGGGCCGCTTTCTTCAGCCGTTCAAAATTTGCCAGCTCTTTCTTTAGTTGTTCATTCTCTTTCGCCAGCGCATCTGTGCCGGGCTGCGCAACTACTGCGCCAGTTGCCAACGCCGCCGCGGCCCGCAAGCGTTCCAATTCGGCCTGCATTTCGCCCAGCGCCGCGCTTTGCGCCTCGCTGCCAGTTACACTCTGGCGCATGGCTTCCAATTCGTCCTGCGCCAGGCGGCTTTCTTCCAGCAGGCGCTCATGCTCCTGCAATGTTTCGTTTAAGCGAGCTTCGGCCGTCAGCAGGTTTTCGCGCATCCGGTAACCCCGCTGCGTCTTTTGCAGCAAGTCTGAAACCGCCGGCCCGACTTCCTTAACATAACGCAGGTCTTCGGCCGACCACACCCGCCCGGAATAGGGCGAAAGCAAAACAATCGCCGCCAGCGGTTTAGTCTCATCATTTACCAGGGGCAAAACCAGCAGGTTGCCGCTGGCCTTCAAACCCAATACCCGCGCCAGGCCGTCTAACTTGGGTGAAGCCGGTATCTGCAGCGCCTTATTGCGTTGCATCGCTTCCGCGAAACCGGGGATGATTTTCTGGTCCAGCACACCGCCCCCCAGGCCGTCTTCCCGAATCAGGTCATACCCGCACATCACCACCACCTGACCAGAACTATCCGGCGCCGAGAGCAGCAACGCCACATCCGCAACCAGACCGCGCGACAGTTGGCGGGTGAGCAATTGGCAGACTTCCTCTGGCTTATCGCTCGCCCCCAACCGGAGAATGCCCAGC
>CAZEQN010000075.1:0-11108 GCA_964514335.1 uncultured Anaerolineaceae bacterium | reverse complement strand
CTTTGGCGCGCGCAACCAGCGGCTCGATATGGCTGAAGCCATCCAGCAAAGAGTACTGGGTATGCACATGCAGATGGACAAAATCGGACATTGGAAACGCCGTCAGACTGGTGGATTCAGATTATAGCATCCGGCCTTTTGAGGCCGGCCTGCGGGCGGCTTAAAGAATTGAATACTTTAAGCTAGCCAGCCACCCTGCGTCTGATTCTGTCCAGAATCAGACGCAGGGGAAGAGCCGCTGGTCAGCAGTTGGGGTTCTGCTGGGGGTCGCAGGGGGTGGGGGATGGACCGCTGGGGGGAGAGTCCGTGATCTGCGGGCGCGGCGCAGAGGGCTTGGTGGGGCCGGGGGTGGGGGTGGGCCGGGGCGGGATGGCAATGAGGCGCAGGGTATCAATGGCGACATGGGGGGTGACGTCCTGCTCGGCCAGCCAACACAGGATGCCCTGGGCAGAGGGGTGACGGGCCACGAACCAGCCAGGCTGGAAGCCATAGCCAACCAGTTCCAATTCCAGACCGGCCTGAATGTTACGCAAATAAGCCCAGTTGGGGCCGGGGCCGCTGTAGCAGGCCGTATCGGTATCAATCGTCACAATCGGCTGGTCCGGCACATCCGGGGTGGGCGTTTCGGTGGCAAATTCTACAGTGGCATCCAGACTAAGGGCCGCGCCCCCGGCTTCGTAAGCGCCGAGGTCACAGGCGGGCCCAAACGGGCGGGTGAAAGAGCCGCTGCGCTGGTCGGTGGCCGGGCAACTGCCGGTGGCGGCCTCGGCAGCCGGGCTGCCGGGCAGGAGGGCCATGGTTTCAGTTTCGCCGCCGTTGTCTGCCAGCGTATCCAGACGCAGTTCCGCAGGAGCCACGGTCAGGCCAAAGCGGCAGGAACCGTCCGAATCCATGTTTGTGCCGCTCAAAGGCAGTGGCACAACGCCCGCGGCGGTGCTGATGCTGCAATCGCTGGTGGCATTGCGGGCAATCAGGCTGTTCTCGACCCGCGAAACGCCCGCGGCCCCGTTCTGGGCCGCCAGGCCCACCCCGGCATTATCGGCAATGGTTACATAGCTAAGCGACAGACTACCGGTAGTGGCGATTATGGCAATACCCTGCGAGCCGGTCACGGTAGTGTTGATAAGGCTCAAACTGCCGCGCGTGTCAATCGTGCCAACCGGGCTGATGTTGCCGGCGAACAGACTGCGCTCCACGATGCCCACGCCGCCAGCATGGTTAAAGAGCGCCGCCAGACTGCCGCCGCTGTTCAGGATGGCGGATTCGCGTAGTATGAAGTTGCCGGTTTCAAAGTTGAGGAGCGCGCCATTGGCGCTATCGGCCAGAAGCGAGCGCACCAGCAACAAGGTGCCGTAATTCTGGATGTGGCCGGGGATACTGGTTTCGCTGAAAATGCGGCCATTGGCGCGCATTTCAACATCGGTGAGGCGGGCGCTGGCCCCGGCGCGTATTTCCAGACCGATCTTGAAATGGTCACGGATTTCGCCGCCCGTCATGGTCAATTCGGCGCCTTCGATCAATCGAATGCCATAGTCATTGGCATAAATGATGACATTCGTGAGGGTCGCATTGCCGCCAATGCCAACGCCGGAGTGATTGGCGCTGACCAGGCCATTGTCGCGAATGACTGAATCGCGGATGATATCCACCCCGTTGAGGGTCAGGCCATCTGCATCATTGTTTTCGACCAGCGCGCCGGTAACATCCAGCCGACCAGTGGTGATGGAAAGGATGCCGCTGGAAGCGTTGGCATGAAAGCGGCCGCCTTCAATGACCATCTGGCCGCCAGCATACACGCCGGCGCGCTGGGCGCCGGTTACAGTTACATTCACCAGCAACACTTCGCCCGTACCGAGATGCTCGATGCCGCTGGGAGCGCAGTTTTCTACTTTGACGTCCTGAATGCGGGCGGAGGCTTCATTGCGGATGCTGATGCAATGCCCCGGCGCGCCGGGGGCGGTGTTACGCACCGTGAGGTTGCGAATGACCGCGTTGGCAGCGCCGGACACCAAAATACCGCCCCGCAGGCCTTCGCTATCCAGAATGGTTTCCGCTTCACCAACGCCGCGAATGACCAGCCGTTCCGTGATGCGCAGGGCCTGCCCCGCGCCAGAATCTTCAACGAAGATACCGGCGCCGATGTTGATAATATCGTCGTCATCGGCGCGGTCAATGGCCTCGGCAATCGTCAGGCAGGCCTGTTCCGGCGAATCGCAGGGATTGGCGTCATTGCCTTCCTTGGTGACATACCACACGCTGGACTCAAAGACCGCAAACCCAGCCGTGGGCGTGGCGGAAGCGGCCAGCCCGGCCAGGATTTCACGCGCCAGGTCCAGCGGACCGCAGGCCAGCGTAAGGATTAATGACAGAACCACAGCCAGAGCTTTATATTTTTTGGGCATGATTTCTCCTCCAGAGAACGTACCGTTCACCCAATCAAACGATAACATATCCTTTATGCTATGAGGCAGGCGAACTGCATTTCAAATTCTGATGCGCGGCCGCCCTGCCAGATACTTACATCCCTCTTATGGGAGCGTACCAGTCAAAGTGCTATAATGCCGGTTTGGAGAAATGAAGCCATGCTTAGAGGATTAGTTAAACGATTCAGCGGCGACCCGACCAAACGCGCCATCACCGAATATCAGGCGCTGGTGGAGTCCATCAATGCGCTGGAGGCCGAATTTGAGGCGCTTTCCGATGAAGCCCTGAAAACCAAGACGGCAGAATTCCGGCAACGCCTGGCCGATGGCGCCAGTTTGGATGACCTGCTGCCGGAAGCTTTTGCCACCGTGCGCGAGGCCAGCAAGCGCACCATTGGACTGCGACATTACGATGTGCAACTGATTGGCGGGGCAGTGCTGCACAGCGGCCAGATTGCCGAGATGCGCACCGGCGAAGGCAAAACCCTGGTAGCCACCCTACCAATCTACCTGAACGCGCTGGAAGGCCACGGCGTGCACCTGATTACAGTCAATGACTATCTGGCGCGCCGCGACGCGCGCTGGATGGCCCCGATTTTCATCTATCTTGGTCTTTCAGTAGGCGTGCTGCAAATGGGCAGCCGCACCGAGAACAGCAAAAAAGCCTTCCTGATTGATTTGGAACGCGAGCACCAGCAGGAAGACCTGCACCAACTGGCTCTGGTGGAGCGAATTGAGGCCTACCAGGCCGACATCACCTATGGCACCAACAGCGAATTTGGCTTTGACTACCTGCGCGACAATATGACCCTGAATTACCACGCCCGGGTGCAGCGCGGCCACCACTACGCCATTATTGACGAAGTGGACAATGTGCTGATTGATGAAGCCCGCACGCCGCTGATTATCTCCGGGCCGTCTTATGATGATGCCGAGAACTACCAGAAAATGGCCCTGGTGGTCAAACGCCTGGGCGCAGCAGATGTCGAAGTGAATGAGAAAGACCGCACCGTGGTACTGACCGAATTGGGCGAAGCCAAAGTGGAGCAGGGGCTGGGGCTGGCGCTGCGCGACCCGGAACGGCCGGAAGATGTCAGCCCGGAACAGGAACGCATGCTGGGCTACCTGCAACAGGCGCTCAAGGCGCAGTTCTTATTCAAACGCAACAAGGACTATCTGGTGCAGGGCGGGCAGGTCATCATCATTGATGAGTTCACCGGCCGCCTGATGCCCGGCCGCCGCTGGAGCGATGGGCTGCACCAGGCGGTGGAAGCCAAGGAAGGCGTGAAGGTCGAGCCGGAAAACGTCACCCATGCCACCATCACGATTCAAAATTACTTCCGCATGTACAAAAAACTGGCGGGCATGACCGGTACCGCCCTGACCGAAGCCGAAGAATTCGAGAAGATTTATAAACTGGAAGTGCAGGCCATCCCGCCGCATGTGGAATACCTGGCGCTAAGCGAGGCAACCGATTTAGAGCAGCTAAAAGCAAAGGACGAGTACGGCTACGAGTACACCTATTATGCTTCAACGGCTGACCCGCAAAAACTGCCGATCCTGTGGAAGCGCAAGGACTACCCGGATGTGGTCTACCGCACCGAGGAAGCCAAACTGCGCTCGATTGTGGCCGAAATCGTACAGATGCATGTCAGCGGGCGACCGGTGCTGGTCGGCACGACCTCGGTGGAGAATTCCGAGCGGCTGTCTGCCCGCCTGAAGGCCGAAAACGTACGCCGCCTGCTGGATACGCTCATTCTGCGCGATGCCTGGTATGAGCAGAATGAGCGCCAGGAAGATGGCCGCGCAGTGATGGCGCTGTCTTTCCTCAATGAGCCGCTGGAAAAAATCAACCCCGGGCAAATGCGCCAGATGGCCAAGCAACTCAACCTGCCCAGTACCCTGGAACACCCGGATAACCTGCAACGCCTGCTGGACATTCTGCGCTTGCCGGAGGAAGATAAACCGCGTTTGCAGGAAGTGTTAAAACGCGGCATTAGCCACGAAGTGCTGAACGCCCGCAAACACACCGAAGAAAGTCAGATTATCGCCGGGGCCGGGGCCTATGGCGCAGTAACGATTGCGACCAACATGGCCGGGCGCGGGGTGGACATCAAACTGGGCGGCGAAATGGCGGAAGAAGTGCTGACGGCCGTGAACCGCGTGCTGCGCCGCAGCGGGACCACTGACCCATTTGAGATGACGCTGGAAGACCGCCGAACAGCGCTGAAAAAACTTTCACCTTCCGAATACGGCATCTATGCCGCCGAAGTGCAGCTCTTTTTGCAGTCGCTGGAAGAAATGCAGAAGGTCAAAGACCTGGGCGGGCTGCATGTGGTTGGCTCGGAGCGGCATGATGCGCGCCGCATTGACAACCAGCTGCGCGGCCGCGCCGCCCGCCAGGGCGACCCTGGCTCATCGCGGTTTTACCTCTCCCTGCAGGATGAACTGATGCGCCTGTTTGGCGGCCAGCAGGTGGAGGGGCTGATGCTGCGGCTGGGGATGGATGATGCCATCCCGCTGGAGCACGGGCTGGTGAGCCGGGTGGTGGAACAATCGCAGACACGGGTGGAAGGGGCCAACTTTGACAGCCGCAAGCACCTGCTGGAATATGACGATGTGCTGAACAGCCAGCGTTCAACGGTGTATGCCCAGCGCGACCGGATTTTTCTGAAAGATGATTTAAGCGACGATGTGCGCGAAATGCTGCAAATGGAAGTGGCGCGGCGCGTGCCGCTGAACCTGGCCGAAGAAGAAGGGCCGTGGAAACTGCTGGCCTGGCTGGACCAGATTCAACCAACACTAATAGCCGCCGGGCTGGCCTACCCCTCGTTTACTTACCGCCTGCTGCTGGATGAACTACAAGCGGCCGGAACCGCCAGCCACGCCGCCGCCGGCGCGGCCCTGCTGGCGCTGGCCGAGGCGGCCCTTACGGCCGAAGCCGAACATGTGCAGCGCAGCGCCGAGGATGTGCTGGAGCAGCACGAAACCCGGCTGGAAGCTCTGCTGGATGAACGCCAGGAAACTCTGGATACATTTATGGAAGGGCTGCGCTACACGGATGAGACCGACACCCGCAGCGGGCGCGAACTGCAAACCGAAGCCGAAGCCCTGCTGGGCGTGCCGCTGAAGCTGGATGGCCCACAGCAACGCCTGCTGCGTGAAGACCCACGCGCGGCCGCCAGCCTGCTGGAAGACCAGGTGGAACAGGCCCTGACGAGCCAGATGGTGCAAAGGGTGCTGGCGGCAGTGGAACGGCGCACGAATCAGGCGCTGGGGCTGAACCCGGCCGACCTGGCGGATAAGGAATGGGATGACATTTCTGAAACGGTACTGGCGGCGGTAGAAGCCGCCTACGCCGCGCGGCGCGGCCAGTTGCTGGGCGAGCAGGGTCAGATAGGCCGGGATGTTCAGACGCTGCTGGCCCAATTGCCGGAGACGCTCACCGAACAGCACCTGCTGCAATTGCTGGTGAACCTGCCGCAGGGTGAAGTGACGGCCTTTGATGCCAAGACCCACCGCCAGATTAAGGTGCGGGTGAACCGCCTGACCTATGTGTACCACGCCGCCCGCCTGCTGGAAAACGCGGATGGCGAAGAACTGGCCGAGCGCGTGATTGACCACCTGGAAGGCGCGCTGGATGCCCTGACCCGGGCCTACGGCCAGGCGGTGTGGCAGAAGCAGGCCGAGACCCCCCCGGCGATGCTGCGCCCAACCACCCGCGCCCGCCTGGCGGAGCTGCTGGGGCAGGAAACCTTTGACCGGATAAAGAGCCAGCCGCTGGCCAGCGTGCCGGCTGACCTGCAAGCAGGCGTGCGCGAAGAACTCGGGCGGCAGGAACTGACCGAAACCTACCGTAACCTGATTCTGCGGGTGATTTCCGAACTGTGGGTGGAGTACCTGACCCAGATGGAAGCCCTGCGGGTTTCGATTGGGCTGGAAGCCTACGGCCAGCGCGACCCGCTGGTACAGTACAAAGCCAAGGCCTCGCAGATGTTCGCCCGCCTGTTTGAGGACATGCGCAGCGGCGTGGTGCATAACATGTTCACCGCCGGGGTGGCCCGCCCCAGCGCGCCGCGCCCGCCGGCGCAGGTGACCGCCCAGCAGCCCGCTGCGCCCGCCCCGGGCGCGGCCGCCAACCAGCCCACCGCCACCCCGCAAACCCCGCCGCCGAGCAGCAGCGGCGGTAAACGCGGGCGACGCGGACGGCGCGGTAAAAAATAGCAGCCGGCCGATTGTCGCGTAGTTGTCATGCGCGCAAATTGGTGAAAACCGTATAATACGGGAGCGAGCCTGCCAGCGGGCAAGCGGACAGTTCGCATTGTTTTGGTACCATCCGCCAACTACCCGCGGCGTTAAAAATATGGTAGCCTTGCAGGACTGTATGGAGAGGGTTGAATAACCTTGTCACAAAAGACCGAACCCCGGCACCGGATTTTCTATAAGTCGCTGCCCAAGGTGGAGTTACACCGCCACCTGGAGGGTTCATTGCGTTTGAGTACCATGCTGGAAATCGCGCGCCAGCACAACCTGGACCTGCCCTTCCGCGATATCGATGCCTTCCGCTCGTTGGTCCAGATGCGGGCCGAAGAAGCCTTCAGCCACCAGAATTTTCTCGCCAAATTTAATACCCTGCGCCTGTTCTACCAATCGCCGGAGGTCATCCAGCGCGTGACGCGCGAAGCGATTGCAGACGCGGCCGCCGACAATGTACGCTACATGGAACTGCGCTTTACGCCGGTGGCCTTGTGCCGGATTAAGAACTTCCCCCTGAATGAAGCCATAGACTGGGTGATTGACACCACCCGCGAAGCCAGCGAAAGCTACGGCGTGCAAACGCGGCTGATTGCCAGCGTGAACCGCCATGAGAGCGTGGAACTGGCCGAGCAGGTGCTGAAACACAGCATTGACCGCAAAGACAAGGGCATCATTGCCCTGGACCTGGCGGGCGGCGAAGCCGACTTCCCCGGCGATACCTTTGCGGGCGTGTTCACCGAGGCGCATCAGGCCGGGCTGCGCATCACCATCCATGCCGGGGAATGGGGCGGGCCGGAAAACGTGCGCCTGGCGATTGAGAAACTGGCGGCCGAACGCGTTGGGCATGGCATCCGCGTGATGGAAGATGAAAAGACTGTGGCGCTGGCGCGTGAGCGCGGCATAGTTTTTGAAGTGTGCCCAACCAGCAATTACCAGAGCGGCGTAACCCCCTCGCTGAAGGACACGCCGCTGGCCGGCATGCTGGCCGCCGGGTTGAAGGTCACGGTCAATACCGATGACCCGAGCATCTCGCAGATTGATTTGAGCGACGAATACGAACTGGCCTGTGAAACCCTGGGGCTGACGCTGAACGAACTGCGCCAGACGATTGTAGAGGCGGCACGGGCGGCTTTCCTGCCGGAGGGCGAACAGGATGCCTTGGTGGCCTCCCTCGAAAAGGAATTTGCGGAAAAGAACGCCGCCGGATAACCTCCGGCGGTTTTTTGTATCCGATGTGGGAGTGGCTAAATAAGTGGCCTGATCTGTCATTGCGAGGAGGACGAAATCCGACGAAGCAATCCCCCCCTTCCCATTAGACATTCCACCTTTTTGAAATTTGTCACTCCTCATGTTGTAGAATAACCCCATGTCTATTGAATGGACTTTGATACCCACCGGGCGGGTGTGGGTCGACCCGGGCGGCGCGCTGGGGCTGGTGCCGCGCCCGCTGTGGGAGGGCAGCCAGCCGCCGGACGAACGCGGCCTGGTGCCGATGGACCTCAACAGCCTGCTGCTCCGCACGGCCGGCAAGACGATTCTGGTGGACACCGGGCTGGGCGACAAACTGACCGATAAGGGCATCCGGCAGTGGAACCTGGAGTGGCCGGAAGGCACGCTGCTGGCGAACCTGGCAGCGCAGGGGGTCGCGCCGCAGGACGTGGACATCGTCATCAACACCCACCTGCACGCCGACCATTGCAGCGGCAATACCCGCCGGCAGGGCGAAGCGATTGTGCCGGCCTTCCCGAAGGCGGAATACATCGTACAACGGATGGAATTTGCAGATGCAATGCACCCCGATGCCCGCACACGGGCGACCTACCTGGCCGAGAATTTCGTGCCGGTGTGGTCGGCGGGGCAGTTCCGCTTTCTGCATGGGGATGCGGAGATCGCCCCCGGCCTGCGCTGTGTGCTGGCGCGCGGCCACACGCGGGCAATGCAGTGCCTCGTGTGGGAAACCGCCGACGGCCCGGCGCTGTTCACCGCCGACCTGGCCTCCTACGCGGTACACATGGAGCGCACGGCCTGGGTGACCGCCTACGATGTGGAACCGCTGGAGACGATTGCGACCAAGCAGGTCTGGCAGCAGTGGGCGCTGGAAACCAACGCCCTGCTGGTGTTCCAGCATGACTGCCACGTGCGCACGGCGCGCCTGACGAAGGATGCCGAGGGGCGGCTGAAGGTGGTGAAAGAGACGGCAGGGTCGGTGGGGGAGAGCTGATGCACAGACCGCCTGCGCGGCACAGGCGTGTTCAAGATTCATGCAGGGTTGATTGAGGAAGTGCTGGAGAATGTGAAGGGTTGGAGACCCGGATTATCAGCACAATTATAGGAGGTAGGGAAAATGAATCTAACTCAAACACAATTGGAAAATCTTTGGGATCATGTTTATAGCCTTGGGGTCCAGTCACATGCGAATCTGAAAAAGTTCTGGTTCTTCGCAGCCTTTCCTCTAATTAGCCTGCTCTTAGCTAAGAAGATGCCTTTGGTAATTTGGTGGTCTTACGCATCCCTTGCTATATACCTGTTGTTAACTCTAATAACACTTCTTCTCTGGCAAAAAGCGAACAACCGAAAAAGCAATTCTCCTAGTTCCCCAGCTGCACTCATTTTGGCAGCGATACACGGCCCAACTTCCTTACTTCTGATGCTAGGTACTTGCTGGTTGTGGATAGCAGGCACGGTTGGTGAAGGATTTCATTTTTCTAATCCGGAAATTTATGTACCCGTCATTCTCTTTGTGGCAATTCTTGGCAGTGCAGTAGTGAGACAACCGCAGCGACTTATCACACTGTCAAACACTCACCCCTATAGCCCTATTCACGCAGCGGATGCTAACGACTTCTTAAAGAAGTTCCGTTTAGCGGGGATTGGTATCTTAATAATCTCGGTGTTCGGGTTCGCACTTCGGCCAGCTACTGATCCCCGACTCTTTTTTTCCTATCCGATAATCACCCTTGGTTTGGCATTCGTCTGGTGGATTTCTGTTAATAACCTTCTCCTCATCGCCGTAGTTGCGATATATGGCAGGTCGATTCAAATCTATCGAACGGGAATTAATCGCGGGAAAGGCATTTTAGAAGCCCGAATAGAAGAACGATTCCCCCCGATCCCTGGACCAAAAAGTATGCTGTTTTTTTGTCAAGAGTGTCAAAGCCATGGCGATTACATGGTTGATGGCATTGAAACACCCGTCTTTCTGGTATGTCCGAATTGCGGGTGGGAGAGTACAGAGGTGTGGTGTGAGGAAAGCGAGTCGGGAGGCGATTATGTTCGGAAGCTTAAAGACCGGCCGCTGGGATATATCTGCCGTGCATGCAAGAAGGAACACACACTACCTGCACATTTCTATGAGCAGCCTGTCATAATCTCACTGACCTATATAACCTCAGAAGCCCAGAGAAAGAGAATGGCATTTGACAAAGTCTTGTCCACACCTATACAAAAACGATCCGCCAAAAGCAACAGGTTACTGCTGGCCGGAATAGGCTTGATGATATTAGACATCATCGTTATTTGCGGTATCGCCAGTCCGCGCCCGTTGATTCCGATTACGGGCGCAGGGAATACAGGGTTGGTGAGTCTCTTGTTAGCAGGATTTCTCGGAGTCTTATCTTTGTATTGCGTGGCGCGCGCTATCACCACTAAGTGATTGACGAATAATGTAGGGGTCGAGCTAAGCTCGACACCTAAGGATTGCTGCGATGTTGAACTGGCACGAATTTCAAATACAAACGTCCCGCGAGGTTGAATCTCGCGGGACGTTTGTATTTGCGTTTGCACAATCAATCCCTATTTCTGCGTCGCCTCCTCATACAGCCCAAACACGCCCCGCATCACATCCGTCATTTCGTACAGCACCACTTCCTTTGCAAGCGCGCAGGTTCGCCGCGCGCCCCCCCTTTTTACATTTCCGCCCCTTTCCTTCCCCCTCTGCCTCAAAAATGGTAACCTATCCACCGCCAGCCTCATAAAGTCCGCTGACTGCCCCCGCTACTCCGCCGTTCATCCATCAGGAGGGAACTCATGCTTGACGGCCCCCATCTCCAGCCCTCACCCGATTCCGACCACTTCGACCACCAGGACGACCACTTCGAATACCTCGCCGACGAAGACGACGAAGACGATGAAGAACTGGACCTCGACGAAGAACTCACCGACGAGGAAATCGCCGCCAACCTCGCCGCCAACCAGCACCTCTATCCCCGCCCCATCTTCATCCACGGCGAACCCCCCGTCGCCCCGGAAGACATCCCCCCCGGCTTCAGCCTCTCCGCGCACTACAAACCCGCCCCCGGCCAGTTCCGCCCCAACTACTCCTTCACCGCCGTCAACATTGCCCAGAGCGCACCCTTGCGCCGCCAGTTCCGCAATCGCATAGACCCCCGCGGCCTCTGGACCCCCTTCCCCGACGTCGACCCCGACCCC
>CAZEQN010000074.1:0-11131 GCA_964514335.1 uncultured Anaerolineaceae bacterium | reverse complement strand
AAAACAGAGAATTGCCAAGACAGTGGCTTCAGCCCACTGCGCCTCACTGCGCCCTCACCTTTCTTGTCATCCCGAACGTAGTGAGGGATAGCGGCCTTCTCCGTTATCCGCGCATGTTCGCTGGAAAACAGAGAATTGCCAAGACAGTGGCTTCAGCCCACTGCGCCTCACTGCGCCCGTTCCCCTCTTCCCATCTGCACCCCCTCTCTCCTCCCCACGCCCCCGCGGTTACAATTCCTCCACCGGAAAGGAACTCGCCATGCCCACTCCCGACTTCCTCGAACAACTCATGACCCTCCCGCGCGTCGTGCACGCCAAACTAAGCCCCGACCGCCGCTGGCTGGCCTTTGTCTGGGCCAACGTTGGCGAGAACTACGATGTCTACCTCGTGCCTGCCGATGGCTCGGCCGCCCCGCTCGCCCTCACCCAAACCGCCGAACTCACCTGGCTCGTGGATTGGACGCCCGACTCACAGGCCGTCCTCGTTGAGCAGGACCACGACGGCGACGAAGCCGTCGCCCTTTACCGCGTTGACATTAATCAACCCGGCCACATGCAGCCCCTCACCGAAGACCGCCCGCCCTTCTTTCTGCGTGGCGGCCAGTTAATGCCGGACGGCCACACCCTGCTCTACGCCGCCAACTATGACTTTGAAAAGGCCGAAGTCATCGAGCCGACCTGGGTCTACCTGCATGACCTCGCCAGCGGGGCGCGTCGCGTCATCGCCCGCCCGGAAAAGCCCGCCTGGGTCACCCCCGAGGCCAACAAGGCCGGTACCCACGTCCTCTACCCGCGCGCCGACCACCACGCCGCCGGTCGTCAGTTCCACCTGATTGACCTCGCCAGCGGGCAGGATATGGAACTCCTCAACTACGGCCCCGCCCGAAAAACCTACGCCCGCTGGCTGGATGACACCCGCATCGTCTTCACCGCCGATACCGATACCTACACCCGCCTCGGCCTCTACGACCTCACCGCCCGCGCCAGCCGCTGGCTGATAGACGACCCCGCCCGCGCCCTTGAGAGCTTCTTTATCACTCCGGATGGCGACCTGGTCGTCACCGAAATCCAGCACGCCAGCCGCCAGCCGTTTCTGCTGCACCCCGAAACCAGCGTGGAAGCCCCCTTCCCGCCCGTCAACGGCAACCTCATCCCGCTCGGCCGCGCCGCCGATGGCTACTGGACCGCCATCCACTACGCCGCCAACCAGCCCCCGGACCTCGTGCGCTTTGATTTTGAAGGCGGCGGCAGCGACCTGCACAGCCTCACCCGCCTGTGGCAGCGCACCGCCCTCACCTCCGCCAGCCTCGCCCCGGCCGAAAGCCTCACCTGGGCCGCCCCGGATGGCCTGCAAATTCAGGGCTGGCTCTACCGCGCCCAGCCCAACCCGCGCCGCGCCATCCTCTACATTCACGGCGGCCCCACCAGCCACAGCGAGAACAACCTCAACCCCCAGATTCAATACTTTGTCTCGCAGGGCTTCAATGTGCTGGATGTGAACTACCGCGGCAGCACCGGTTTTGGCCTCGAGTACCGCGAATGCATCAAGGCAGACGGCTGGGGTGGCCGCGAGCAGGAGGACATCGCCGCCGCCGCCCGCACCTTAATCGAAATGGACCTCGCCGAGCCGGGGCGGGTGGGCGTCACCGGCACGTCCTATGGCGGCTACTCGTCGTGGTGCCAGATTACCCGCACGCCCCCGGCCGTCATCGCCGCCGCCGTGCCCATCTGCGGCATGACTGACCTCGTCATCGACCATGACACCACCCGGCCTGACCTGCGCCCGTATTCAGTCGAGATGATGGGCGGCGCCCCGACTGACATCCCGGAAAAATACGCCCAGCGCAGCCCGATTAACTATGTGCAGGACATTCAGGGCGCGCTGCTCATCGTACAGGGCGGGCAGGACCCCAACGTCACCCCCGAAAACATGCGTGTAGTCGTCCAGCGTCTGACCCAGCACGACATCCCCTACGAACTGGAAGTCTTTGACGATGAAGGCCACGGCATCATCCGCCCCGCCAACCGCGCCCGCCTCTTCCGCCGCATGGCCGACTTTTTCGCCCGCGCATTGGGATGAAAACCTCCGGGAGGTTGCCTGACCGCTTAGTACGCTCAATAGCTGGGTCGGTACGTTGGGCTAAAGCTGTAGTCTAGCCCCTTGTGGGCGTGTATTTTGTCATCTCACTAAAGCGCTACTCCATCGCATTTAACCACTCCCTTTCTGCCCGCGCCCTTGACCCCTCGCCCGGATAACACTAGAATCAAGCCGCCTGGCGAATGCGAAAGCATTCGCCAGAGTTGGGCGCAGCCCAACTCCATCCTGCGGGCGTCGCCAAGTGGTAAGGCATCAGCCTTCCAAGCTGACATCCACGGGTTCGAATCCCGTCGCCCGCTCTCTATGAAATCTCAACCCCTCTGGTTGCTATTCTTGCTTTGGGGGCTGGCCGCCTGTGCCACCCCGCCCGCCGAACCGGCCCCGGTTAGCGTCTTTATCTACGCCTATAACCCGGCCCTCGATACTGACTCATCCGGTAACATCGCCTGCACCGCCGCCGGGCTGGTCGCCCTGCCGCGTGAACTCCCGGCTGGCCTGCCCGCCGAGGCCCACCGCCTCGCCGCCCTTGACCTGCTGCTGGCTGGCGGCCTCACCGCCGAAGAAACCGCCGACGGCCTCACTACCGAGTTCCCGCTGGCTGGCCTCACGCTCCAAGCCCTCTCGCTGGAAGGCGCCACTCTCACCCTGACCTTCAGTGACCCGGAGTTTCAGACCAGCGGCGGCGCCTGCCGCGTCAGCATTCTGCGCGCCCAGGTCGAAGCCACTGCCCGCCAGTTCGGCGATGTCACCGAAATCCGCATCCTGCCGGACGAAGCCTTCCAGCCCTGACAGGCCCTGCGATGAAAATCGATGCCGTTGCCGTCAGTTCGCGTGACTTTGCCCGCACCACCGCTTTCTACCGCGCCCTCGGTTTTGAGTTCCCGGAATTTAATGAAGAAGAACAGCACCTCGAAGCCATCACCCCCGCGGGCTCGGCCCGCCTGATGATTGATTCCCACAGCCTGATGACCGAACTCATCGGCCAGCCGCCCGTGCCCGGCAACCACTCTGCCTTTGCCATCCGCTACGATTCCCCCGCCCAGGTCGATGCCGCCGCCGCCCGCCTCACCGCCGCCGGCTTCACCCTCCCCACCCCGCCCTGGGATGCCTTCTGGGGCCAGCGCTACGCTGTCGCCCAGGACCCGGACGGCTACCGCGTCGACTTATACGCCCCGCTCGATTCCTGAATCAAACAAGTATAATAATCCTTCAGGGGGCCCGTAGCTCAAGGGCAGAGCACGCGGCTCATAACCGCTTGGTTGCAGGTTCGAATCCTGCCGGGCCCACAAGATGCCGTTCCATCAGGCTTCTCTGGGATTTTTTCAACTGTGATAGTTGGCGTGGGAAATTTGATGCTAGGCTTACTAAACTTATGGAAATGAGACATCGAATTCTCCAGTTTAGTAATGACCCGAAGAAATATAATCTTCTTAAATCAGAGCTTGATAAGCTGGGTTGTATTTATAAAATCACGCCAATGGGCCTATCGGTCTTTTCGCTCGAATACGATTTATCAGAAAATGCCCCGTATGCTCAACGTCTTATAAAATTTGCTAAACGAAATGACATTTGGGTCTATTCCGCAATTCATTATGACCGTGATGAAATATTGCAGGCGGAGTGGGTGGTAGTGAATGTGGGAGAATATCAATTTCCAGAGGATGAGTATATTGACACCACTTATGACACAAGAAATTATTGTAGTAGGTGTGGACAAGGAAAAATACAGAACAATCCTTTTAGACTAAGAAAAGATTTTACTCAGAAGAAATTAGGCTTTTTAGGATTGCATTTGGTTTTTGATGAGATCTTTATTCGCCCTCGAGTTATGCATCTTTTTAAAGACTTTGGTATCACCGGCATAAATTATCTTGATGTCCTCCATAAAAAAACCAATCTGCCTATTACCAATTTATTTCAGATGATCATTCCCGTGATTGAAGAGCAAGGTCTTGATACGGATGAATTATCTTCAGTAACGTGTAAACCACAGAACGAAGAATCTTTTGTTAAGGGTATTGGAAGAATTAAAGACAGGGTCGGGCCGCCATTTTGTGGACGAATAAAATATCATTATCCAAGCATTGAACCATTGAAGTTCAAAGCAAATGTACTAAGAGACTTGCCAGATTTTGTGAAAAGCCAAGAATACTTTGGAACTGGTGGTGCAGCGACTCGCTTTATGTTTGTTCGCAGTAGAGTAATTCGTCTAATTGAAGAAAAGGGTATTAGGGGGCTGGGGTATAGGAGACCGGTCCACCTGGTTTAATAGCTATCATGTAAGTGATAATATATTATTGCCAACAGTTTTCTGGTTGCAGGTTCGAATCCTGCCGGGCCCACAAATTTTCATCGGGGGCTGTCTCAATCGCATACTCTGTAGCGCTGCCTCATCCAACGAGGGAAACGAATGGCAAACACCCATCAGGAATTTCTGGCCGAATTTGACGATGAGCGCAAGCCGCTGGTTGAAGCGCTACTCAAAGCCATCGCCGCCGCCAGCCCCGCGCTAACCGAAACCATTAAATGGAACGCCCCCACCTTTTGTGATGCGGGCAAAGACCGCCTGACTTTCATGCTTCATAAAAAAGACCGCGTTGGTCTCATCCTGCACACCGGCGCCCGCCCCAAAGAAGACAAAAAAGAGCCCCACCTGTACACCGATGACACTGGCCTGCTGGAGTGGAACTCAAATATCCGCGCCACCATTACCTTTTCTGACCTGGCCGATTTTGCATCCAAACAAGACCTTTTCACCCAGGCCATTCAACGCTGGCTGGCCGAGACAAAAAATCTCTAACTGAACCAATCTGGAGGAGCGCATGTGCAACAATGTCGTCGCCCTGGGCAACGCCACCGCCGATGGCTCGGTGCTGTTCGGCAAGAACAGTGACCGCGAACCCAACGAAGCCCATCACCTGCTGCACATCCCCGCCGCCACCCACGCCCCCGGCAGCCGCGTCCGTTGCACCTATGTAGAAATCCCCCAGGTCGAGTACACCCACGCCGTCCTGCTCGCCAAGCCCTGCTGGATTTGGGGCGCCGAAATCGGCGCCAATGACCAGGGCCTCGTCATCGGCAACACCGCCATCTTCACCCGTGACGAAGTCAGCCAGGAACCCGGCCTGATTGGCATGGACTTCCTGCGCCTCGCTCTCGAGCGCGCCGCCACCGCCCGCGCCGCCCTTAACCTCATCACCGGCCTGCTCGAAACCTACGGCCAGGGCGGCAACGATGGCTTCGCCTACAAGCTCTTCTATCACAACAGCTTCCTCATCGCCGATGCCCGCGACGCCTGGGTGCTGGAAACCTCCGGCCGCCGCTGGATCGCCCGCCAGGTCAAGGATGTCGCCGCCACCTCCAACAGCCTGACGATTGGCACAGACTACGACCTGCACTCCCCCGACCTCATCCAGCATGCCGTCGCCCGCGGTTGGTGCAAAGACCCGGCCCACTTCAACTTCAAGGAAAGCTACGGCGGCCCCGGCTGGTACGTCGGTTGGCTCTACAGCTACTTCGGCCAGGCCGAGCAGCGCCAGGCGCGCCTCATCCAACTCCTCAATCAATACAAGGGCCAGCTCACGCCTACACTCGTCATGACCATTCTGCGCGACCACGGCCCCAAAGCCGCCACCCAGCCCGGCTGGTCGCCCGCTCCCAGCCTGTTTACAAACACGGTCTGCATGCACGCCGGCGCCGGCCCCTTCCGGCCCGACCAGACCGCCGGTTCGATGGTCTCGCGCCTCACGCCCGATAGCGCCATTCACTGGCTCACTGGCGGTGCCGCCCCCTGCACCAGTCTCTTCAAGCCCGTCTGGCTGGATACCGGCCTCCCCGAAACCGGCCCGGCCCCTACCGGCCGCTACAACCACACCTCGCTCTGGTGGCGGCATGAATCGCTCCACCGCGAACTCCTGCAGGACTACGCCCACCGCATGGCGGACTTCATCCCCCAGCGCGACGCCCTCGAACAGGCCTGGGTCGAAGAAGCCCTGCGCCTCGCCAACCAGTCTGCCGAAAGCCGCCGTGCCTTAAGTGTGCAGTCTTTCACCCACGCCGATACTCTCACCGAGCGCCTCACCGCCCACTACGCCGCCCAACCCGTTCAGTCGCCCCCTGGCTGGCTTTACCGTCGCGCCTGGCACAAATTCAACCGCCAGTGCAGCTTTATCAGCGGCGACCCGGAAGCCCACCCCCTGCCGCCCCTCGGCTAATCTTGTAGCCCATTCCTTTGTCAGCGTCACCGCCGAGAGAATCCCGTAGGGGTCGAGCATGCTCGACCCATCTTGTCATCCCGAGCGCAAGCGCTTGTCCTGAGCGTAGTCGTAGGAAGGGATCGCGTCCAATACCCTTTGTACAGCCCGGCTCACTGGAAAACAATCCCAACAGACATGCCTTGCAGGATTAGGTGGGACTCCGTTAGGGCAGGGCGGTCCATTGGGTGATAATTGTACAAAATTTCACAAAAGGTCATCGCGCCCCCCAACACAGGACAATTGCACCTACCCCCCGCCCGCAAATTCCATATGCTAGAGGTGGAGAATAAGACATCCACCATCCGAATATTCGGGCGAGGGCCGTATGCACAAAAACGAAATCGCACACCGTCTCATCAACCCTGCCGTGGCCGCCATCGCAGACCAGCACCGCCGCGACCCGGCCGCCGTGGTTGAAATCCTCACCGACCTCCAGCGCCAGCCCGATGGCCTGCGCCGCGAAAACATCGAAGACATCGCCAAGTGCCTCGGCCTGCCCTACGAGCAGGTCCAGGGCATCGCCAGTTTCTACACCCTGCTCGCTTCCTCCGCCCCGGATAAAACCATCCGCCTGTGCGATAGCCCCGCCTGCTGGCTGGCCGGCGCCCCGTAGGTCAAAGCCGCCCTCCTCAAACACCCCCCCAGGGGCTGGGTCATCGAGCGCACCAGTTGCCTCGGTCTGTGCGACCGCGCCCCTGCCGCCCTCGTCGGCCCCCGGCAGGCCGGCCCGCTCGACCTCAAACACCTCAAAGACCTCGCCAAAGGCTGGCGCGGCCTCGCCCCGGACTACACCGCCCCGCGCCCCGGCGAAACCCGCGTTCTGCTCGAACACCTCGGCCAAATTGACCCCGGCTCGCTCCAATCCGCCCTCGACCACGGCATCTATCAGGGCCTGGCCGCCGTCCTCGCCCAGCCGCCCGCCCATGCCATTGATGAAATCGAAGCCGCCGGGCTGGTCGGCCGCGGCGGAGCCGGTTTCCCCACCGGCCGCAAGTGGCGCTTCGTGGCCGCCACCCCCGCCGACCAGAAATACATTATCTGCAATGCGGATGAATCCGAACCCCTCGCCATTAAAGACCGTATCCTGCTCGAGAGTAACCCTCACCTCATTCTTGAAGGCATGGCCGTTGCCGGGTACGCCGTCGGCGCCAGCGAAGGCATCATCTACATCCGCGGCGAGTACGCCCCCCAGGCCGAGTTGCTGGAGGCCGCCATTGCCCAGGCCGAGGAACACGGCTGGCTCGGCCGCGACATCCAGCGCTCCGGCTTCACCTTCCACATCCACGTCCATCGCGGCGCCGGCGCCTACATCTGCGGCGAGGAAACCGCCCTGCTCGAATCGCTGGAAGGCAAGCGCGGCCAGCCCCGCCTGCGCCCGCCGTACCCCACCACCAGCGGCTACCGCGCCAAACCCACGGTCGTCAACAACGTTGAAACCCTCGCCAAGGCCGCCCAGATTGCCCGCCACGGCGCAGACTGGTATCGCGGGCTAAGCCCCGCCCGCACCACCGGCACCAAAATCTACGCCCTGCTCGGCCATGTCAACCGCCCCGGCATCTTTGAAGCCCCCTTCGGCCTCACCCTGCGCCAGATGATTGAAGACTTCGGCGGCGGGCTGCGCTCCGGCTCGGCCTACCACTTCACTCTGGCGGGCGGCGCCGCTGGGCGCCTCGTGCCCGAGCGCCTGCTGGATATCCCCATTGATTACCAGTCCGGCGTGGATGGCATTCACATCGGCGTTGGCGCATTCCTCGTCTGTGACCAGACCGTCTCGCCCATCGCCCTCACCCGCGAACTGTTCCACTTCTTTGAATCCGAGTCCTGCGGCAAATGCACCCCCTGCCGGGTTGGCACCCGCCGCATCCGCCACATCCTGGATGAAATCCTCGCCGGGCGCGGCCAGCCGGCCCACCTCGCCGAACTCCACACCCTGGCCGATGCCCTCCAGAACACCTCGTTCTGCGGGTTGGGCGTTTCCGCGGTCTGGCCGCTGCAAAGCCTCTTCGAGCATTTCGAAGCCCAACTGCACGCCGCCATCACCCACTAAGAGAGCGCGACCATGACCCTCACCCTCACCATCAACGGCCAGACCCTCACCGCCCAGCCCGGCCAGACCGTGCTGGAAGCCGCCCGCGCCGCCGGGATTGAAATCCCCACCCTCTGCCACCACAAAGACCTTTCGCCGGTCGGCTCCTGCCGTCTGTGCAGCGTGGAGGTCGCTGGCGCGCCCGGCCTGCAGATGGCTTGCGTCACCGCCGCCGCCGAGGGCATGCACATCACCACCGAAAGCCCGCGCCTGGCCGCCAGCCGCAAAAGCATCCTCGAACTGCTGTTGCACAACTATGTAGACAGCGGTTACGCCGCCCACGACTCCCATGCCACCGAATTCATGCACTGGGTCGAACGCTACGGCGCTACCCGCCCCGCTGATTTGCCCACCCAGCCGCGCTACACAGTAGATGCCGACCCCAACCCCTTCGTCTGGGTGGATATGAACAAGTGCATCCTGTGCACCCGCTGCGTGCGTGCCTGCGCCGAGGTGCAGGGTCGCTTCGTGTGGGGCGTGGGCCAGCGCGGCGACGAGGCCCGCATCATCGCTGGCGCGGACAGCACCATGCTCGACGGCCGCTGCGAATCCTGCGGCCTGTGCGCCGCCGTCTGCCCCACCGGCGCCCTGGCCGACCGTCCCTCGGTTGGCCTCGGCCTGCCCGACCGGGTCGTAACCACCACCTGCACCTATTGCGGCGTCGGTTGCCAGTTTGACCTGCACGTCAAAGACGGCCGCATCATCCGCGCCGCCAGCAATCCGAATGCCGGCGTCAATGGCATCCACCTGTGCGTCAAGGGCCGCTACGGCTATGACTTCGTCCACCACCCGGACCGCCTCACCATGCCCCTCGTGCGCGAGTACCTGCTGGCCGGTGATGGCGCCCGCCCCAACGGCCGCGGTAAATGGGTGGAAGTGGACTGGGACACCGCCCTCGACCTCGTCGCCGATAAACTCACCGTCATCCGCCGCGAAAACGGCCCGGATGCCATCGGCGTGCTGTCCTCCGCCAAATGCACCAACGAAGAAAACTACCTGATGCAGAAGTTCGCCCGTCAGGTCATCGGCACGCACAACATTGACCATTGTGCCCGCCTGTGCCATGCCTCCACCGTCGCTGGCCTTGGCACCGTCTTCGGTTCCGGCGCCATGAGCAACACCATGCAGGATGTCGCCGAGCAGGCCGCCGCCTTCTTCATCATCGGCTCCAACACCACCGAACAGCACCCCGTTTTCGGCACCATGCTGCGCCAGGCCGTCCTCCAGCGCGGCGCAAAGCTCGTCGTCGCCGACCCGCGCCGCATTGACCTCACCGAGCAGGCCGACCTGCACCTCCAGCACAAGCCCGGCAGCGACATCGCCCTGATTAACGGCCTGATGCACATCATCCTCAAGAATGGCTGGCAGGCCCAGGAATTCATTGACACCCGCACCGAGGACTTTGAAGCCTTTGCCGCCGTGGTCATGAATTACCCGCCCGAGCGCGCCGCCGAACTCACCGGCGTCTCCGTCGCCGACCTGCACGCCGCCGCCGAAATCCTCGCCCTCCACAAGCCGATGGCCGTCATCTGGTCGATGGGCATCACCCAGCACACCACCGGCGTCCCCAATGTCTTCAGCCTCGCCAACCTCCAGATGCTGCTCGGCAACATGGGCGTGCCCGGCGGTGGCGTCAACCCGCTGCGCGGCCAGAACAACGTCCAGGGCGCCTGCGACATGGGCGCGCTGGTCAATGTCTTCCCCGGTTACCAGCCAGTCCTCAACGAAGAGAGTCGCGCCAAATTCGCCGCCGCCTGGGCCTTCGCCGATGAAGACGCCCCCCTGTTTGGCGACAAGCCCGGCCTGACCGTCACCGAGCAGGTCAAAGCCGCGGGCAGCGGTCAGGTGCGCGCCCTCTACATCCTCGGCGAGAATCCCCTCATGACCGACCCCGACCTTAACCATGCCCGGGAAGCCTTTGAACAGGCCGAGTTCGTCGTCCTGCAGGAAATCTTCCCCACCGAGACCTCGCACTACGCCGATGTCCTCCTGCCCGGCGCCTCCTTCGCCGAGAAAGATGGCACCTTCACCAACACCGAGCGCCGCGTCCAACTGGTGCGCGCCGCGGTGTCCGCCCCCGGCCAGGCCCGCCCGGATTGGGACATCACCGCCGAGCTTGCCCGCCGCGTCCTCGCCCGCCTCGGTCGCCAGCCCGCTGGCCCGCAGGCCGCCTGGGCCTATGCCAGCCCGGCCGAAATCCTCGCCGAAGCCGGCGCCGTCGCTCCGGCTTATGGCGGCATCACCCATGCCCGCCTCGAAACTGGCGCCCAACTCCACTGGCCGGCCCCCAACGCCGAGCACCCCGGCACGCCCATTCTGCACATTGGCAAATTCACCCGCGGCCTCGGTCGCTTTACCCCCTGCGAGAATCTGCCCGCCGAAGAACTGCCGGATGCCGACTACCCCTACTACCTCACCACCGGCCGCGTCCTCTATCACTGGCACGGCGCCGAAATGACCCGCCGCAGCGCCGGCCTGCTGGAGATCTACCCGGAAACGCTGGTGGAAATCCACCCCGAAGATGCCGCCCGCCTCGGCCTGGAGCCGGAGGGTCGCCTGCGCCTGACCTCGCGCCGCGGCGAAATGCTCGCCCGCGCCGTCATCACCGAGCGCGTCGCCCCCGGCGTGGTCTTCGGCAACTTCCACTTCCCCGCCGAACAAAACGTCAACAACCTCACCATCGCCGCTCTC
>CAZEQN010000073.1:5177-11219 GCA_964514335.1 uncultured Anaerolineaceae bacterium | reverse complement strand
GGACTCGCTGCATATTCGACACAGGAAGCATCTCAATTCCAGAAAGTTCCCAGTTTTTCGTCATTATATTTCCAAAATTCTTCCAGAATTTTTTGTCATTGATACTCAGTAAACCCCCAAACTCATAATTTCCGCTTAGGGCATTGATTCCAAAGCATGTAATTTCCAAGCGATAGCTCTTGGGATGATCCCGTAAATATTTCAATGCCGGATGATCATCCATATACCAGTTATGTTTTATTCTCGAGTTTTGCTGTTGGACTTCCTCGCCCCCAAAAATTTCCTCGAACAACTCGCGGAAAATTGTCCAGTGAATATTAACTTCACTTTCCGCATCAATCATGAATTCGTGGAAACTCTTTGGCAATAAAGCCAGCAGCCCTTTATTATCACTTACATTTCTGGACCTCTTTTGTATCGGGGCAACAAGTTGACCGTCTTCATCTGCAACCACGAGCAATACATCTACCCCGCCACAACAAATCCGATTATTAAAATCAGTTAACGCATCTAAACTCGGCAAAATAGCATTTCTTACTATCAGTGGCTTTTTAGCCTTGACTAGGCTTTCAATATTTCCACCATGTTTGACCAGCGCATCACTCACCTCTTCCGCCAACATTCCGCTCGAGTATCTGTACTTCATGAATGAAATTGGTTCGAATTCAAACCGAAAAACCTTGCTGGAAAAATCAACATTCATTAATCTAAAAATTTCGCTATCCCATATTCGAAGCCCTTCATCCGCATGCCGAGCCTTTAGTTTCTTCTCATAATCTGATACTTCCTTTGGATGAAAATATGAATGTGTATCACGGAGATATTTCATTTCAAGGGAAAGAGGTGGCGAATTTATATCAAGCCATTTAGGGCATGTAAAAACTGTTGAATTCAAAATCTCCCCATCAACCGTCAGTTCGTATGGCTTTAGGTCGTTGTTTTCATTGCCCGTCAAATAGTATTTTTGCAGAAGCGTTATCGTGTTTTCTTTAGTTGCATGCTCTAGCCGCATTTTTTCCAGCGCGTGAAGATTGCCTTGAATCTTGGACTTTCTTCTTCCGCGAACATTTCTTCGGATTTCTTTCAAATCCAGTCCGAAAAAATCTAGCAGGATTTCCAACACTGGTATTACGTCCATAATGCACTCCTTATAGAATTGTACATTAACTGCATAAGTGTATTTCAAACCTGCCAATCAATTACTCTACTGTATTTAATCCCACGAAACCTCAATTACCAGTTACCATGTACCCAACCATGATTACCTCCCCCTCCAACTCCCGCATCAAACTCATCCGCGCCCTCAACAGCCGCGCCAAAGACCGCCGCGAAGAAGGCCTGTACGTCATCGAAGGCATCCGCCTGTGCGAAGAAGCCCTCGCCGCCCGCGCCACCCCGGACCTCGTCCTGCACACCGAAGACCTCGACCCGCGCGGTCAGGCCCTCGTGGAAGCCTTCCGCAAAGCCGGCGTGCCGATTGAAACCGCCACCGAAGACGTGATGCGCGCCGCCAGCGACACCCAGACCCCCCAGGGCGTGCTCGCCATCCTGCCCATCCAGCCCCAGCCGCGCCCCGCCACCCTTGATTTCGTCCTCATTCTCGACCAGATTCGTGACCCCGGCAACCTCGGTACCCTCCTGCGCAGCGCCGCCGCCGCCGGCGCCCAGGCCGCCTGGCTGCACCCCGGCAGCGCCGATGCCTACGCCCCCAAAGTGCTGCGGGCTGGCATGGGCGCCCACTTCCGCCTCGCCATTGAAACCCTCGGCTACGAAGACCTGCCCAAAGCCTGCCGCGCCAACAACCTGCGCCTCGTGCTGGCCGCCGCCGGCGAAGGCCAGCCCTACGACCAGGCCGACCTGCACAGCCCGCTCGCCCTCGTGGTCGGCTCGGAAGCCGAAGGGCCGGGCGCGGGCCTCACCGCCGCCGCCGATGAACGCGTCCACATCCCCATGCCCGGCGGTTTCGAATCCCTCAACGCCGCCGTCGCCGGTTCCATTCTGCTCTTTGAAGTCGTGCGCCAGCGCGCCGCCCGCTAGCCACCACCGCCGGGGAAAATCGCCGAAAACTCATCCTAAATATCTATTGACATCTCTGCGAATTTCGTAATAATTACGCCATTCTAAGAAATGACCGGAGGTTGTATAAAAAGAGATTGGACGCACAGCTAAAACTTGGAGAACACATCATCTGTGATTTCTCGCACTGCAACCGGGACCTCCTCTACCAGCCAGAGCAGGCCCGGTTAGTCTTTAGCCAGGCGGTCCGCGCCAGCGGCCTGACCGTATTAGACGAGACCTACCACGCCTTTGCCCCGCACGGCTTCTCCTGCCTGCTGCTGCTGGCCGAATCGCACGCCAGCCTGCACGCCTGGCCGGAGCATGGCTACATCGCCGTTGACCTCTTCACCTGCAATCTGGAAATGGACACGCGCCCCCTGATAGATGCGCTGCAAGCCGCCTTTGGCGCCCAGACCTGCCAGCTCATGCGGGTCAATCGCCAGGCGCTCGCCCCGGCCCTGGAGCCCCTCCATGCCTGAAAACTGGCTCACCGAAGAACTCCACCCCTACTACCGCAAAGCCCTCAAAATCGAGCGCACCCTGGTAGATGAACACACCGGCTTCCAGCATTTGCAGCTCTATGAAACCGCCTTCTTTGGCAAAACCCTCGTGCTGGATGGCATCATCCAGCTCACCGAGCGCGACAACATGGGCTACCACGAACTGATTGTGCACATCCCCATGCTGGCCGTGCCCAACCCGCGCCGCGTGCTCATCGTTGGCGGCGGCGATGGCGGCAGCCTGCAGCAGGTCCTCAAACACGCCGCCGTTGAAGAAGCCGTGGTCTGTGAACTGGACCGTCGCGTGGTGGAAATCAGCCGCCAGCACTTCACCGAATTCGGCGACCCCTGGGCCGACCCGCGCGCTGAACTGGTCATCGAAGATGCCTTCACCTACCTCGCCCGCCGCCCCGGTGAATTTGATGTCATCATCTCGGACACCACCGACCCCATCGGCCCGGCCGAAAAACTCTTCTCGGATGAATTCTACGAACTGGTAGCCGCCTCGCTCACCCCCGGCGGGGCCGCCGCCACCCAGTGCGAACAACCTTTTTTTGATGCAGATTTAATCCAGACAGTCTACGCCACCGCCCGCCGCCTCAAGGCCAATCCGGCCTATTACTACGCCCACATTCCCACCTACCCCGGTGGCGGCATCGGCTTTATGTACCTTTCAGATACGCCCTGGCAGGCCGGGCTGGGCAAACCCCTGCCGGACGGTCTGAACTACCTGAACCCGGAAGTACACGCCGCCGCCTTTGCCCTGCCGGAATTCTTCCGCCACCAGTTGTACGGCTAACACCAGCGGCCAGCCCTTCCGGCTGGCCGTTGTATGTAGTCAATCGCGATTTTGAAGAGTGCAGCCGAGGGGTCGCGAGTCGGGATTGTTTTCCAGCAAGTTGATGTGAAAAAGATTATTGCAGCGCGCTCCCCAGGCAACATCCATTCTGCTAGAAATTATTCACCCTCGGCCACCGCCACCCGGTTACGGCCCGCGTCCTTGGCTGCATACAGCGCCCGGTCGGCCGCCCGCAGCACATCATCGCTGTCCGTCCCATGTATCGGAAAAGCCGCCACCCCCGCCGAAAAGGTCGTTTGCAGGCGGTGGTCGGCATGCTCAATCACCAGCCCGGCCCAGGCCGCCCGCCACTCCTCCACCCGCCGCGCCGCCACCTCGGCCCCCACCCCCGGCAGCACCGCCAGAATCTCCTCGCCGCCATAGCGGCACACCACATCCCCGCCGCGCGAAAAACGCATCAGCAATTGCGCCAGTTGCTGCAATACCAGATCGCCGGCATGGTGGCCGTACTCGTCATTCAGGTTCTTAAAGCGGTCCAGGTCCACCATCACCATGCTCACCGGCTGCTGGTTGCTCACCGCCGTCTCAAAAATCGGCAGTAACGCTTCGTCCAGAAAACGGCGGTTATGCAGCCCGGTCAGCGGGTCGCGGATCGCCTGCTCGCGCAACTCCACCTGCAAGGTCTGGATTTCCTTAAACTGGCCCTGCAAACGCTGGTTGGCCTGGCGCAGTTCTTCCTCACGCAAGTGCGCATCGGTGATGTCGCGCCCCACCACCAGGTAACCCAGCCGCCGGCCGGCCTTGTCTTCCAGCCGGCTCAACCGCACATCAATATAACGGTCCGGGTTGCCCGGCAGCCGCGCCACGTCCTGGGCGCTGCCCTTGCCAAGAAACACTTCCAGCGCTTGCGGGAAATGCACAAAGGCCGCTTCCACCGGCTCGCCAATCGCCTGCTGGCGGGTCACCCCCAGCATCGCATTGGCGGCCGGGTTCATATCCACCACCCGCCGCTGCAGGTCCAGCACCAGCACGCCATCCTGCATATTTTCCAGCACCTGGCTGCGCGCCACCGGCACTAGGTCCAGCAGCCGGTGAAAGTACAGCCCGTACAAAATCAAAATACCGGTCAGGCTGAACGCAATCGGCGTAAGGTCCAGCTCCGGCCAGGGGTTCAGCCCAAACTGGGTGACGATGCTCGCCACCCACGGCCAGATAAACGCAATCACGATCATCCGGATTTGGGAGCGAAAGCCGGGCGGCACCTGCGCCATCTCGCGCAGCAACAGCACAAACGCCGCCAGCAACATCCCATAGGAATACACCACATTGAACCAGAACCACGGGCCGCGCGTCCAACCCAGCGCCACAAAGCCGCCCAGCTCCAGCGGCATGAAACTCGCATGAAACCAGTAATGCAGCGGGTTACTCCACACCACCAGAAACGTCAGAATCGGTTGAATCGCCAGCCAGCCCAGCCGCCGGCGCGTCAGCCAGTCGCCCTTGCCAGTGTACTGTAAAGTGAAGGCCAGCAACGCCAGCGGGATGACCACCACGCCAAAATAGGTCGCATTCAGCCAGAAAATCTGGTCGGCCAGATCCGTGCTCAACCAGGTCAGGGCATAGGTCGCCGCCCACACCGCCGAGGCCAGCAGCAACACAAACAACGGTCGCCCGGCCGTTGCCCGCCGCCGCCGCCATGCCACCTGGGCCGCAATCGCCGCCGCCAGCGCCGCCAGTGAAAGCCATACTGCATAAGGGTGTGCCTGCATGCGGTTTAAGTACTCCCTGCCAGCAACAATCGCCGCGCGGGCTTCACCCGCCAGCGAAAAAACTTGAGAATCGAATGAAATCTATCGTACATGTTTGACGACCCCTTTCCATCCCCCAATAGTACAAGTTTTGCGGGCTGCGTTTCAGGAGTCCCTGCGGCTCACCACCCGGTTGCGGCCGCTTTCTTTGGCCTGGTACAGGGCCGTATCGGCCCAATGCACAAAAGGTTCCAGGTCCGGCTCCAGCGCCCGCGCCACAAACACACCTATGCTCACCGTCATCTGCACCGGGCCGTTGGGCGTATTCACCCGCAGCGCCGCCAGTTCGCGCCGGATGCTCTCGGCAAAGTCATGCACCGCGCTTTCAGTCATCCCCGGCAGCAGCACCAGAAACTCATCCCCGCCAAAACGCCCCAGAATCGCCGGCGGTTGAATCTTTTCCTTGAGGTATTCCGCAATCGCCTTGAGCGCCTCGTCGCCCGCCAGATGCCCAAAACGGTCATTCACCTGCTTGAAATTATCCACATCCAGCAACAGGCAGCCCATCGGCTCCTGGGTGGCGGCTGCCTGCGTCAGGCTGTCCAGCGCCCGCCGGTTGAACTCGCGCCGGGTGTAGGTCTGGGTCAGGTCATCGTGGGCGGCGATTTCAGTCAACTCGCGCTCGGCTTCATCCAGCCGCTTGATTAACTGAAACTGCAAATAGGCCAGCGGCCCGCCAATTACCAGCGGCGAACCCAGCGTAAGCGACCACCCCAGCGCCCCCGGCACGCTGCCCGCCAGCGCCGATACGGCCAGCGTAATCGCCACCGAAAGCGCCATCGCAAAAAGCACAGCCAGCACGGTGGCCACGCCCACCCCCACCCGCCGCACCAGTGCCCGCAATCGATCAATCATGGTCGGTTGAAATACGTCAGGG
>CAZEQN010000073.1:0-5167 GCA_964514335.1 uncultured Anaerolineaceae bacterium | reverse complement strand
TTCGTTGTCGCGATCCGCGCCCGACGAACTGTACGTCAGGGCCAGCCGCAGGCGTTCTTCCACATCCTGTGGCGCATCCTTCGGGATGATTTGTAACGCGGCCTGCGCCTCCACCACGCTGAAGCCCATGCCGGTCAGGGCTTCCAGCACCTGGGTGTCCACATCGTGCAGCATCGCAATCGGCTCCAGCCCATCGCCCCCGCTGACCTTGTCCTGCAAATGCAGCAAAATTTTCTGGGCGGTCTTCTTGCCCACCCCCGGCACCCGCTCCAGTACGTCAGCCTGCTCGGCAAACACCGCCCGCCGGATGGCCGCCGGGTTCAGCGTGGAAAGTACCGCCAGCGCCATGCGCGGCCCCACCCCGTTGACGCCCAGCAACAGGTCAAAAAAATCGCGCTCTTCGCGCGTCGCAAATCCATACAGGGAAAGTTCGGTTTCGCGCACAATCAGGCGCGTGTGCAAGGCCAGGCGCTCGCCGCGCGGGGTTTCATCCCGCAGGCGCGCCGGCACATGCACCAGCAGCCCTACGCCGCCCACCTCCAGCACCAGACCCTGGGGTTCAACCTCCAGCACTCGCCCGTTCACGCTTGCAATCATTAACAATTACTCCAGAGCAATTGGCACACCCATTCCCATGGTGGCAGAAACCGCCGCCAAAGGGTCGCCAATTGCCTTACAGTCATCTTACAACAGAAAGGCCGCCCCCAACCCTACCAGTAATGTAAGCAGCATGCCCGGCAAAATCACCCAGCGCAGAGCCCGGTTGCCCAGCACAATCACCATCAACCCCTTAACCAGCGTATTACTCATCACCGCCAGCACAATCGCCTGTGAGGCCACCGCTTCGGTCAGGCTGCCGTTACGGCTCAATTCCGCCATCGAGAGCGTGATGGCATTCACATCCACCAGGCCCGAAAGGATGCTGGACGTGAACACGCCCGAAGTGCCAAACAGCATCTGGGCGGTGCGCGAAGCCAGCAGCACCAGCGCGTAAAAGCCGCCAAAGCGCACCGCTGTACCCAAATCAAACGGGTTGGAAAACTCCACCTCGCTGCTGGTTTGCGCCCGCCGCTGCTGGAAATACAGGTAGGCGCTGTAGGCCATCGCCACTACGCCAGCCGCCATGATCGGCCCCCACACCACCCGCAGCAGGTCGCGGTTCACCACCCACACCTGCACCAGCACCCGCAGGAACATCACCGCCCACGCCAGCACAATCGCGAAGCCCAGCGAACGCGTAATCGCCTCGCCCTGCTCGCCCTTGCTGCGCTTGGCGAGCGAGAGCGTGACCGCCGTGCTGGAGACCAGCCCACCCAGAAAACCCGTCAGGCCAATGCCCTGCTCCGGCCGCGTAAATTTCAGCAGCACATAACCCAGGAACGAAATCCCGGAGATAAAGACCACCATCAGCCAGATGTTGAAGGGGTTGAGCACATCCAGCGGTTCGCCCCAGAAGGCGCGGTTTGGCAGAATCGGCAGGATGATGATGCTGATGACCGCCATTTGCAACGCCGCCGTAATATCTGCCTGGGTCAGCGCCTGCACGAAGCGGTCGGTGGTCAGCTTGAGGTTCAGCACCACCGTCACGCCAATGCCCAGCGCCGCCGCCAGCGTGACATAGTCGTAATAGCACAGCACGCCAATCAGCAGCGCCACCAGAATTGCCACTTCGGTCGTCGTACCCACCCGTTTGAGCATGAACGAATTGGCGGCATGCCCGATGCCGGTAAAGACCGTCACCGCCCCAATCACCATCGCCAGCACCAGCGGCGAGCCGAGCAAATCGCCAATCATCGCCGCCAGCGCCCCCGCCAGACTGATGAGCGCGAACGTGCGCTCGCCAGCCGTCAGCCGCCGGCTGTGCTCGCCCGAGGCGTATTCGCGTTGCAGGCCAATCAGAAAGCCAATCGCCAGCGCCGCCGCGAACCGTAAGAACAGGTCTGTTTGAGCCGGGAGCATCAGCTACCCCTTTCAATCAACTGGCGGGTGCGGTCCATGTGCAGGTGGCAAATCGCCACCCCCAGCGCATCCGCCGCATCATCCGGTTTCGGGATTGCATTCAGCCCCAGCAGCACCCGCACCATTTCCTGCATCTGGCGCTTGTCCGCCGAGCCATAGCCCGCCACCGCCTGTTTGACTTCGTTGGGGGTGTATTCGGCCACCGGCAGGCCGGCCTGTGCCAGCGCCAGCAGCACCACCCCGCGCGCCTGCCCCACGCTCATGGCGGTTGTAGTGTTTTTCTGAAAAAAGAGTTTTTCCACCGCGCTGGTCTGCGGCCGGAACTCGGCCAGCAGGCGCGTCAGTTCTTCATAGAGCATCACCAGGCGGTCAGGCATTGCCAGTCCGGCCGGCGTGAGAATCACCCCCTGCGCCACGGCCGTCAGGCTGCCATCCGCGGCCGCCTGCACCACCCCGTAGCCGGTCGTGGCCGTACCGGGGTCAATCCCAATCGCCCGCATGGCCGTCAGGCGGCTTCCATCTCCGCCAGGGCGGCATCGGTAATCTTCAGGTTGGATTCCACCTTCTGCACATCATCCAGCTCTTCCAGCGTTTCAATCAGGCGCATCACCTGCAACGTTTCAGACACGCCCAGTTCCATCTCATTGGTGGGGATCATGCGCAGTTCGGCTTCCTCGGCCTGAATACCCGCCGCCCGCAGCCGGTCGCTGATTTTCTTGAACGCATCCGCCGGGCCGAAAATCTCGGCCCAGCCTTCATCAAATACCACATCATCCGCCCCCGCATCCGCCGCCATTTCAAAGACCTCATCTTCGCTGCGGCTGCCCATCTCAAACGAGAAATAGGCTTTCTGGGCAAACTGCCACGCCACCGAGCCGCTCTCGCCCAGGCTGCCGCCCGCCCGGTTGAGGGCATGGCGCACATCCGCCACAGTGCGGTTGCGGTTATCGGTTACGCATTCCAGCACCAGCGCCACCCCGTGCGGGCCGTAACCTTCGTACACCAGGCGCTCAAAGGCTTCGGCATCCTTATCCTCGCCGGTGCCGCGCCGGATGGCGCGCTCGATGTTGTCCTTCGGCATATTGGCCGCCCGGGCCTTGTCAATCGCCAGACGCAGGCTGAAGTTCGTATCCGGGTCGCCCCCGCCCTCACGCGCCGTAATGGCGATGTTCTTCGCCAGCGTGGTAAAAATCGCCCCGCGTTTGGCATCGTTGGCGCCTTTTTTGCGCTTGATGGTAGACCACTTACTATGACCGGACATAACCAATTCTCCTGAAATCTTGCCGCTTACACAGGCGGGATTAAGCCTGCCCATTATACCATTCCGCTTTTGTCACTCTGAACGCAAGAGTTGGCTCTGCCAACTCCAGAGTCCCGACCAACACCCCATCTTGTCACTCTGAGCGAAGCGAAGAGTCCCGACCATCATTGCCCGCAAATATCCTCACTGGTAAACACCCCCCTTATCCTGTCATTCCGAGCAAGCCGACGCTGCGGAGCAGCGTTCGGCCAAGCGAGAAATCCCGGCAAACTCCGCCTACCCTCCGCTCGACTGGAAAACAACCCTCTCACTTGTCATTCCGAGCGCAAGCGAGGAATCCCGACCCTCATTGCCCATAATCCTCCCGATGGTAACCAGAATAAGTTATAGTATTTGTAACAAGTCCGCAACAAGTTCTTACCCAATTGCCTTTCTCTGTGTCTCTGGGCAGAAACCTAACGGTTTCTGCATGACATGTGGCAGAGCCACATGTCCAGTCTCTGTGGTTAAAAACCGCAAACAATTAGCCCAAAAGGAGCCCCATGCCCACCACCTACACCTACCTCGGCCACGGCACCCACCTCGTCCACACCGGCGGCCTCAACATCCTCATCGACCCCTTCCTCGATAACAACCCCAGCGCGCCCCTTAAAGCCGCCGAGGTCGCCGCCGACTTCATCCTCGTCAGCCACGGCCACAATGACCACATCGCCGATGCCGTCGCCATCGCCCAGCGCACCGGCGCGCCCTGCTACGGCAACGCCAAAGTCGCCGCCTGGCTCAAAGCCCAGGGCGCCCCCGAAACCAAAAACCTCTACTTCGGCGGCCGCCAGCAACTGCCCTTTGGCGAAGTCATGCTCACCCTCGCCTTTCACGGCTCCAGCCTGCCAGACGGCTCGGATGGCGGCAGCCCCGGCGGCCTGCTCATCACCGCCGCCGAAGACGGCAAATGCCTGTACTTCGCCTGCGACACCGCCCTGTTTGGCGATATGGCCCTCTACGGCGAAGAAGGCCTCGACCTGGCCGTGCTGCCCATCGGCGGCTACTTCACCATGGGCCCCAAAGACGCTCTGCGCGCCGTCAAACTCCTCAACCCGGCACACGTCGTCCCCTGCCACTACAACACCTTCCCCGTCGTCCAGCAGGATGGCGAAGCCTGGGCCGCCCAGGTGCGCGCCCAAACCGCCGCCACCCCCCACCTCCTCAAACCCGGCGAGAGCCTGACGCTCTGAAATCACCACACACCCGTCTTTGAAGAGGGCAGGCCAAACAGTGGCTCTATTTGACAAAATTGCCTTTCTCTGTGCCTCCGTGGCTCTGTGGTTAAAATAGAATTTCAGCAACCCCACCCCCAAAGGAGCGCCGCCATGACCACCACCTACACCTTCCTCGGTCACGCCGTCCATTACATTCAAACCGGCGACCACACACTCCTCATTGACCCCTTCCTCGAAGGCAACCCCCAGGCCGCCGCCAAAGCCAGCGAAATCGCCGCCGACTATATCCTCGTCAGCCACGGCCACGCCGACCACATCGGCGACTCCATCGCCATCGCCCAGCGCACCGGCGCCCAAATCATCTGCAACGCTGAAATCTTCGAGTGGCTCTACCGCCAGGGCATTGAAAACGTCCACGAACAGCACATCGGCGGCGGCTACCAGCACCCCTTCGGCCACCTCAAATTCACCTACGCCCAGCACGGCTCCAGCCTGCCCGACGGCTCCTACGGCGGCAACCCGGCCGGCTTCCTGCTCACCACCAACGATACCAAGCGTATCTACCTCGCCTGCGACACCGGCTTCTACAGCGATATCGCCCTCCACGGCGAAGACGGCCTCGACCTCGCCGTCCTCCCGATTGGCGATAACTACACCATGGGCCCCAAAGATGCCCTGCGCGCCGTCAAACTCCTCAACCCGGCACACGTCGTCCCCTGCCACTACAACA
>CAZEQN010000072.1:0-11265 GCA_964514335.1 uncultured Anaerolineaceae bacterium | reverse complement strand
CTCAAAGACTACATCAATCAGGACGAAAAATACGCCCACATCGCCCGCAATTGGGAGGGCGACGTCATGTTCCACATTGAACCCACCGGCGCGCTGATTGAACCCCTGTGTTTCTATGTTGACCTCTGGCATGGCGAATGCCGCGGCGTCAAGATGGTGCCCACCGGCGACCTGACCGAGGCTGCCTTTGACCTGACCGCCTCCTATGACAACATCGTCAAGGTCCTCAAAGGCCAGCTCGACCCGATGCAGGCCATGCTCACCCGCAAACTCCAGGTCAAGGGCAGCATGCCTTACATGATGCGCAACGTCCCCACCGTGCTGGAATTCGTGCGCTGCGCCCAGGACATCACCGGCCAGGTTCTCGGCGAAAACTGACCCATGCAACCCATCCTCACGGTTGACCTGACCACCGGCGCAACCGGCACGCTGGAGGTCCCGGCGGCTTGGGCGCGCGAGTACCTCGGCGGCGCCTCGCTGGCTGCCCGCATTCTGTACGACGCACTTACCCCCGAACTCGACCCCTTTGCCCCGCAAGCCCCGCTGCTGTTCCTTAACGGCCCGCTATCCGGCACTTCCGGCCCCACCACCGGCCGCTTTGTCATCTGCGGCAAAAGCCCCGCTACGGGTCTGTGGGCCGAGAGCAATATCGGCGGCTTCTGGGGTGTGGAACTGCGCAAAACCGGCTACGATGGCCTGCTGCTCACCGGCGCCGCCCCCCAACCGGTCTATCTTTTCATCGATGCCGGGCAGGTGCAACTCCGCCCCGCCACGCACCTCTGGGGCCAGGATACTTACGAAATCCAGACCGCCATTAACGCTGAAATCGAAGGCGCTGCCGCCCGCGTCCTCGGCATTGGCATCGCTGGCGAGAACCGTCTGCCCGCCGCCCTGCTGCTCTCCGACCACGGTCGCGTGGCGGGCCGTACCGGCCTCGGCGCGGTGCTGGGCAGCAAGCAGGTCAAGGCGCTGGCCGTGCGCGGCACAGGCGCGATTCCGGTCGCGGATGCCACCCGCTACAACCCGCTGCGCTCGGCCGCCAACCGTGCCCTGCATCAGGACAACCTCACCGCCAGCCTGCGCGACCTCGGCTCGGCTGGTGGTGCTGATTACTTTGATTACCTCGGCGAAATGCCTAAAAAGAATTTCACTGCCGGTACGCTGGCAGGGGTGGAAAAACTTTCAGGCGCCTCCATCACCGAAACCATCCTCACGGGCGTCTCCGCCTGCCACGCCTGTGTCGTGGCCTGCGGGCGGGTCGTCCAGCTCCCCGGTGAGAAAGAAAAACGCAAAGGCCCGGAATACGAAACCCTGATGGGCCTCGGCGCCAACCTCGGCATCACCGATGCCGTCTTTGTCACCCGGATGGGCGACCTGTGCGACCGCCTCGGGATGGATACCATCAGTGTCGGCAACACCCTCGGCCTTGCCTTTGACTTCTACGCCCGCGGCCGTCTCACCGGCGCCGACACCGGTGGCCTCGCCCTCGAATGGGGCAACGCCGCCGCCGTGGAAACCCTCCTGCCGCAAATCGCTCGCCGTCAGGGTTTTGGCGCCCACCTCGCCGAGGGGGCGCGCGCCTTCGCCCGCCGCTATGGCGATGAAGACGCTGCAGTGCAGGTCAACGGCCTGGAAGCCGCCTACCACGACCCGCGCGGCGCCTCCGGCATGGCCCTCTCCTACGCCACCTCGCCGCGCGGCGCCTGCCACAACCAGTCAGACTATTTCATCGTGGAAATCGGCCAGGCCGAAGAAGACCTCGGCCTGCAATTCTTTGGTCGCCAGGCCGGGGCCGAAAAATCCGCCAATGTCGCCATCCATCAGGATTGGCGCACAGTCTTCAACAGCCTTGTCATCTGTCTGTTTGGCAACGTCCCGCCCCAGACGGTCGTGGACCTCATCAACGCCGCCTGCGGCCTGGAGTGGGACATCCCCGAAATGCTGCGCGCCGGTGAGCGCGGCTGGAACCTCAAGCGCGCCATCAACAACCGCCTTGGTCTCACGCGTGCCAACGACCGCCTGCCGCGCGCCCTGCTGGAACCCCTGCCGGATGGCGGCTCGGCCGGCTATATCATCCCCTTTGATGCGATGCTGAAATCCTACTATGAAGCCCGCGGCTGGGACTGGGCCACCGGCAAACCGCAACGCCACAAACTGGAATCCCTCGGGCTGGGCTGGGTGGCCGAAGACCTGTGGCCTGCGACCTGATCCTCGTTACGGGCGGCAGCGGCTTTCTCGGCCAGCACCTCGTCCGCGCCCTCACCGCTGCCGGCTATGCCGTGCGCCTGCTCGCCCGCTCCACCAGCGACCTCTCGGCGCTGGAGGGTCTCGTCTACGAAACTGCCCGCGGCGATGTCACCGACCCGGCCAGCGTGGCCGCCGCCGTGCGCGGCTGCCGCTTCGTCATCCATGCCGCCGGGCTGTTTCGTTTCTGGGGTCGCCCGGAAGAATTTGATGCCATCAACGTTGAAGGCACCCGCAACATCGCCGAAGCCGCCCAAACCGCCGGAGTCGAGCGGCTGGTGCATATCTCCACTGTGGTCGTGGTCGGCAACCCGCCGCGTGGGGCGGTCATTACCGAAGACACCCCCTGCCATCCGCAGGACCCCTACCAGCACAGCAAGCTGGCCGCCGAGCACCTGCTCTTGAGCCGCGCCCTGGATGGCCTGCCGGTCATCATCCTGCGGCCGGGCGCCTATTACGGCCCCGGCAGCCGTTATGGCTTCAACCGCCTGTTCGTGGAAGAACCCCTGCGCGGTTGGCGCGTGCGTGTGGAAGGCGGCCGCCGCCTGACCTTCCCCGTCTTCGTGCCGGATGTCGCCACCGCTGCCCTCGCCAGCCTCACGCGCGGTCGCCCGGGCCAGATTTACAACCTCTGTGACCAGCCCATGACGCACAATGCGGTCAATGCCATTGTCAGCCGCATTCTGGATATTTCCCCCTGGCGGCTCTCCGTGCCGCGCCGCCCGATGATTGCCCTGGCGGCCCTGATGGAAGCCACCGCCAAGCTAAGCGGCCGCGAACCTTTTTACCCGCTCAACCTGCGTCACTACATCTTCAACGACTGGAATGTGAACAGCGACAAGGCCCGCGCCGAACTCGGCTTTCAGCCCACGCCATTGGAAGACGGCCTGCGCCAGACCGTGGCCTGGGTGGAGCAGGGCGGGTAAACTAACCGTATGCACAAGTTTGTCACCGTTCCGGAAATGCTTGCCATGGAACAGGCGGCGGATGCCAGCGGCCTGACCTACGCCGCCATGCTGGCAAACGCCGGGCGCGGCCTCGCAGACCTGATTTTGAATGCGTATAGCCAAATAGAGAACAAATGCATCCTCGGCCTGATTGGTAAAGGCAACAACGGCGGCGATACGCTGGTGGCCCTCACTCATCTGGCTGCCGCCGGCTGGGAGGCCCACGCCTGGTTGGCCGCCGAGCGCCCCCGCAATGACCCCTGGCTGTCCGGGTTTGTGGCTGCCGGTGGGGCGTGGCAATCCATTGTGCAGGATGCGGAATTTCATGAACTCACCCGCCGGGTGAGGGCCTGCGGCCTGCTGCTGGATGGCCTGCTCGGCACCGGCATTGCCTTGCCATTACGCGACCCCTATCCGGCCATTTTACAGGCGGTTGCCGCCGCTGCGCCGCGCCCGCTGGTCCTCGCCGTGGATTGCCCCTCCGGCGTGGACTGCGATACCGGCGCGGCCGCCGCCCAATGCCTGCCCGCTGACCATACGGCCTGCATGGCGGCCGTCAAGCGCGGCCTGCTGACCTTTCCCGCCTATTCTCTGGTCGGCCAATTGTCTGTCATTGATATTGGCCTGCCGCCCGACCTGCCGCCGCTGGCTGCCATTCGCCGTGAAGTATTGACCGGCGAAGGCGTACGCGCCCTGCTGCCGCCGCGCCCGCTGGATTCGCACAAGGGCACCTTTGGCCGCGCCCTGATTGTGGGCGGGGCGCGGCATTACTACGGCGCGCCGCTGCTGGCCGGGCGGGCCGCTTTTCGCAGCGGCGCCGGCTGGGTGACCCTCGCCACCCCGGAGCCGCTCGTCCCGGCGCTGGCCGGGCATTTCCCCGAGGCTACCTGGCTGCCGCTGCCGCACATTGAGGGTAGCCTGCTGCCGGATGCGGTCGAAAGTCTGCGCGCCAATCTCGAGCGCGTTTCGGGTTTGCTCATCGGCCCCGGCATCGGCGCTGACCCCGATACTGGCGAATTTCTGCGCGACCTGCTGTCCGTTCCGGGCTTGCCGCCGCTCGTGCTGGATGCGGAAGCCCTGCGTCTGCTGGCAGCCCTTAAAAACTGGCCGGCTCGTCTGCCACCCGCCAGTGTGCTCACACCGCATCCGGGCGAAATGGCCGCCCTCACCGGCCTGACTATCGAAGCAATCCAGGCCGACCGGCTGGCCGTGGCCGAAAAGCACGCCGCCGAATGGAATTGCGTGGTCGTACTGAAAGGCGCGTTTACCGTGGTGGCCGCTCCGGATGGCCGCACCCGCATTCTGCCCGTCGCCACCCCGGCGCTGGCCCGTGCCGGTACGGGCGATGTCCTCGCCGGCCTGCTCACCGGCCTGCTGGCCCAGGGCCTGCCCCCGTTAGAAGCTGCCAGCGCGGCCGTGTGGCTGCACGCCGAAGCCGGACTGGCCGCCGCCCGCCGCTTGGGCAGCACCGCTGGCGTGCTGGCTGGCGACCTCATCGAAGAACTGCCGCACCTGCTGCCGTTTTAGGGCGAGTCGCCCTCGACAATCGATCCAGCACCGCAGCAATTGTAGGGGCGGGTTTCAAACCCGCCCCTACCCCGATAGTCGAGTATCCTTCTTGACCGTAGAATTAACCATCTGCCCGCTTGTCGAAAACAACATCGGTTGGCAATCACGCGCCTCCGAAATTGTAGGGGCGTAGCGTGCTACGCCCAGAAAGCTACCCGCCTCGGACGCGCAATCAAAAACAGCCGCCCCATATCGGGCGGCTGTTTGTTTTACAGTCCTAAAATCTAGCTCTTGGCCTCGCCAGTAGTCGGCTTCTTGGCGGCTTCTTTCTTCACCGGAGCCTTGGCGGCGTCAATCACATTTTCGAGGCGGGTCTTCTGCTCTTCCAGCACCACCTGGCCGCGGGCTTTCAGTTCATCCGCCCGGCCGCGGGCCACTTTCGCCAGCTCATCGGCCTTGGCGCGGGCTTCCTTTGCCGCGGCTTCCGCCCGGTGGTAGGCATCTTCAGCGGCATGCACGGTCTTGTCGCGCAGCTCGGTGCCCTTTTCCATCAGCATTTCGCGGGTTTCCTCGCCGGACTGCGGCGCCATCAGCAAGGCCACGGCTGCCCCAATCAGGCCGCCAATCACAAACCCGGAGAGGAAGCTTCCCAAATCACCATCACGGTTAGACATGTTGTTTCTCCTTTTTCTTCGTTAAAACGATTTGCGTAGATTCTCAATGGTTTCCCACACCTTGCGGAAACCAGACAAATAGCTGTTCAACCGGATAACCGGCTCGCTTAGATTATCACTCAAAAATTCAGCCGTGCCGCGCAACGTATTAACCGCCGCATTGGCCGAGTCCAGCACCGGCCGCACTTCGTTCTGAATCATCGTGACCAGCCGGGCCACCTGCACCAGCAGGATAATCAGCGTCAGTCCAATCAATAACATCAAGACCGCCAGGCCGATGACCAGAATATCGCGGATATTGGCGGTGCGGGCCGGGTCAGCCAGCAGGAACATCACGGCCGCCACCACCGCCGCCAGCGTCACCAGGCCACCGATTACCAGCCAGGCCACCAGAATCCGCTGCTGGCGCAGTTCTTCCGGGGTTAACTCGCGGGGGGCGTAAGAATCAGCTTGAGCAGACATCGCATCCTATTATAGCATATCGGCCTGCGCAGCCCGAATCGCCCGCTACTTACCGCCCCAGCAGCCGTCCAAACCAGAACCGCAATACATCCGCCGCCGGTTTGCCATTCACGGATGTTGAAACATCCGTCAGCGCCACGGCCGGGTTGTACCCGCCGGAAATAAAGCCCTCCAGCCAATCGGTGTCATTCACGGCTGCCAGCAGCGCATTGTACACTTCCATTTGCTCGCCCAGGTTAAGTTGTACCCCGGCCAGTTCGGCCTGTCCGGACGCCAGATAGCCAAACGGCAGGCAGCCGCCCTGGTAGTCAATGCAGTTCGTCAGGCCGCCGGTGGCGGATGGGTAAGCCGCCAACAGCACAAAGGGCTTGTCCAGTTCAGCCTGTACCGGTTGTACCGTCTGGCGCAGCAATTGAGCCGCCCGCGAGTGCATCTCGGAGAGCGTGGTGCCTTCCCACGTCCCCAGCGGCGTTGCCCATTCCAGGTAAATGATATCCACGCTTTTCAGGAAGGCCGGCGGATTTAGTTCTTCATTCACGAACGGCAGGACCCACACAAGTTGCCCATCGTAGCGCAGGCGCACTTCATCCAGCAACCGCTGCCAGCGTTGGGTTGCATCGGCCGGTTGGTCGTCCGCTCCGCCCGGCAGGGCGGGCGCCACCGCCTGACCGCCAAGCGCCAGCGCTGGGATGTCATGCTGCTGGGCAAAATCAGCATAATGCAGCGCAAACGCCCGGTATTGCTCAAACCACACTTGCCACCAGGCCGCGTTGCGTTCGGTCGCCCACCAGGCCGCCGGGTCCGGCCCCAGCGCCAGTTGCGGTTGCAGTATCACCTGCAACCCAAGCGCCTTCGCCCGCTGGCTGGTGGTTGCCAGTATTTCCCAGCCCGGGCTGCCCGCCAGGTCTTGCTCAAAACCCGGCAGCGGGTTGGCGGTTGCCGCCCAGCGCGGCGTCAGCAGTACGGTGTTTGCGTTCAGTTCCAGGAGGTCAGTCAGACTGCCGGTTAGGGCGGGCAGGGCCTGCGGGGTATAGTGGCTGGCCCATTGCACCCCGGTCACAAAATCAGCCCGGCGCGGGGCCACCGGGTTATCCAGTACGGTGGTGGCAAAATCCGGCCGGGTGTAATTCAGCCAGCTCTGGATGTGGTCGCTTTGCACCACGCTCTCGGCATTGTGCAGCGGGGCATAGCGCAGGTCGGGCTCGCTTTCTGTCGCCAGCGCCGGGTCGCCGCACTGGCCGTTGCGGCAGTAGCGGTAGGCGAGCGCCTCCTGCGCTACAGTTGGCCCAAACAGGGCGAATGCCCAGCGGTTTTCAGCCACCGGCCACATCGGCAGCGGCGGCAGCCAGCTCTCGCCCAGCCTGAATTGAATGTACAGGGTATCGCCGGGTGGGGTGGGCGCATGTACCTGGGCATCGAACCACACCGGCGCCTGGTTGGCGGACTGGAGAGTTTCCACCCGGTCGCGCACTTCAAATGACCGTACCGCCGGAACCACCAGCCGCCGCAAGACAATTTCCTGGCTGGCGCCGCGCTCGGCGTTCCAGTAGCCATCTCCCAGCGTGTACTTGTAGAGAATTTCGGTTCCCGCCGGTAGCGTGAGCGTCAGCCGGTAGCGGCCATTGCCATCGGGTGTCAGTACCGGCATGGTGCTCGCCAGCCCGCTGATGCCGCCGCCCAGGTCGGTAAAGGTGTTGCCCAGTGGCCGCAGGTTGCCCGCCAGCCGCAGCGGCAGGTCAGGCAGCGTGTCCGGCGGCAGGTCCACTACGAAGGTTACTTCTACCTGTTTCAGCGCGGTGAGTTGCAATGAAACCGGCGTGGCGGCATCGGCGGCCACCGTAGCATTTTGTTTGAAGGTCTGGGTGCGGCCATCCATGCTGTAGGCCGTAATCTGGTGTGTGCCGGGCGGCAGGCCGGCCAGGGTAAAGAAACCATCCGAGCGCGTCAGGGTGTGGAGGCCGCCGGCCACAATCAGTACATCCGGAATACCCAGACCGGTAGCCGCATCCACTGCCAGCCCTTGCAGGCGGCCGGTGGCGGTTTGCCGGTCGGTGTCTTGCCAGCGCGCCACAATGTCATGCACTTCGCTGGGGCCATCCACATACAGCAGGCGGTAACGAATGGCGCGACCATCGCTGGCCGTTTCCGCAATCCGCTGGCCGTCCGCGTCCACCCGGATGAATCGATACCGCAACACGCTGCCCTGCGGCAGGCGTAGGGCCGCCCCGTAGTGGGTCGGATTTACCGCTCGTAATTCAGTAGTGGTGATGTTGTAGGGCAGCCCGGTGACTTCGTCCAGCGCTTCCAGCAACACCCGCCCGCCCGGCGGCGTATCCGCCGGGATTTCCACCCAGATCAGCGCATCCGTAACAGGTTGGATTGGCCCGCTGGCCGGGGTGGCTGCCACCGGTACAGCCGCGGGTGGGGCGGTCGCGGCCCCCTCATCCGGTCCGGGGGCTGCCTGAATTTGCACGCCGCAGGCCGCCAGGGCCAGCGCCAGCAGCAGCCAGCCCGCCCGCCGTGGCCGGGTCAGGCGTTGGCCTCGGCCCGGCGGCGGCGGTGCAGCCCGCCCACCGAAGCCATGATGATGCTTAATCCGTAGAGCGCCCATAGTGGCAATAATACAATCATCATGTTCACCGGGTCAACGGTTGGGGTAATCATCGCCGCCAGGATGGTCAGCAGCACAAAGGCCACCCGCCAGTATTCGCGCAGCAATTTACTGGTGATGATGCCCATCGCTGAAAGCACATAGGCCACAATCGGCAACTGGAAGGAAATCCCGATCCAGAACATTAAGCCGGTGGTGAATTTGATAAACGAAGAGGGCCGCGGCAGGGTGTTAATGCCCATGAAGTTCAGCAGCACTTTCAGCGCTTCCGGCACCATGAAATAATAGGCAAAGGCCATCCCGCCTACAAAGAAGAACATCACAATCGGGATGGCGAACAGCCCGAAAAAGCGCGCCTTGCGCGACAGGCCGGGCGCCATAAAGCGCAGCACTTCAAAGACGATGTAGGGCAGGGCGGCGGTAAAGCCCACCAGCAGCGCCACTCGCATCACCACGCTGATGGGTTCGGTGACTTCAATGGCTTGCAGTGCGTCAATCCCGCCAATCGGTTTGGCCAGCCAGTCCAGAATCTGGGGCGTGAAATACAGGGCTGCAATGGTGGTGGCCGCCAGCGCCAGGGTGGCCCGCAACAGGTGTTTACGCAGCGCATCCAGGTGGGCAATCAGCCCTTCGAGAAACTCGCCCGGTTGCTGGGTCGCCTGACTCAAGGTGTCCAAAATCGGGATTTCGTCAGGCTCCGGGCCGAGGAAATCGCCCAGCGGCGAGCGCAGCGCCAGCCAGGTCAGGCCGCGCCCCAGCCAGCGAAACGGGGCCGTCAGCGCCCGCCACAGCAAAGCAAACAGGCGGCGCATGCTCAACTGTCCTTATCTGGCGCGGGCGGGGTATCGCTGCCGGGCGGGATACTGCTGGTGGGGGAGGCTTCATCAGGTGGGCGGGTCCAAGCCGGGTTGACATCCGGCGTGCCCTGCCCGCTGACGGGCTTCAGCGGCGCAATCGTGCGGTTCATATCGCGCTTCATTTCGTCCAGCCCGGCTTCGCGGGCCAGCCGGTCTGGCAGGGTGCGCACCTCTTGCGAAGCTCTTCGCATCGCCAGCCAGGCATCGCTGGTGGCCAGTTTGCGAAACCACAGCCCCAGTGTGCGTGTGACCTTAACCAGGTCGCGCGGGCCGATGATGAGAATCGCCAGTATCAGGATGAGTCCAAGTTCGAGGGGGCCGACGCCGAGAAAATCCATAGTCGCTCAGGGGGCAGTGGGGTCAGGAGTGGGCGGCTGTTCTTCAATCGCCTTTTTCAATGCCCGGCGCAGTTGGCTTTCGTTCTCCGCCAGGCTGCCCAGCACGCCATTCACAAAGCGCGGCGTACTGTCCGAGCCGTAGGTTTTGGCCAGTTCAATGGCTTCATTGATGGCGACTTTGACCGGCGTTTCACCGCTGACGGCGAATTCCCACAGCGCGATTCGCAGCAGGTTGCGGTCAATAATGCCAATCTGGTCAATCGGCCATTCCGGGGCATGCTCGGCCAGGAAGGAATCCAGCACGGCCCGGATGGGGTGAATACCCACCACCAGTTGGCGGGTAAATTCATCCAGCCGGTCTTCCAGCGGAACATCCGCCAGCCGTTCGGTCAATACCTCGCCGACCGGATGGTCTGTAAGGTCCAGTTCGTAAAGTACCTGCAAGGCCACGCTGCGGGCCTTGGTGCGTGATTTCATGGGTTGGGGTTCAGGCCTCCCGGGCCGTGTATTCGATGTCTTCGATGTGAACATTAATGTGCCCGACCTGCAGGCCAACCATTTCATGGATGGCGCGCGCCACCTGGTTCTGCACTTCGCGGCTCACCTGCCGGAAATTCGTATCCGGAGCCAGCACCACGTAAATTTCCAAATCAACCGTCTCGTCATCCGTGCGCACCCGCACGCCGCTGCCCTGCCCGCCGCGCAACAAGCGCTCCATGCCGGGGGCGGCCGTCAGCCGCCGCACCCCGGGGATTTTCTCGGCCGTCAGGCGCGTGATGTCCAGCAATACATCCGGGGCAATGGTCGTCTTGCCAGGGGCACGGGTATTTTCAGGAATTGTCATAAGTTTGCATCCTAATACATTGCGAGCCCGCCATCCACCGCCAGCGTCTGGCCGGTGATGTAGGCGGCCTGGTCTGAAGCCAGAAACGCCACCGCATAGGCGATGTCTTCCGGCTGGCCGGTGCGGCCGAGCGGGATCATATCCTTGAAGGCCGCCTGCGCTTCTTCGGGCACATTCGCCCAGATGTCGGTATCCACATAGCCAGCGGCAATCGCGTTCACCGTAATCTCGCGCCCGGCCACCTCACGCGCCAGGGCTTTGGTGAAGCCAATCTGCCCGGCCTTGGAAGCCGAGTAGTTGGTCTGGCCGGCGTTGCCAATCTGGCCGGAAATGGACGTGATGTTGATGATGCGCCCGTAACGTTTGCGCATCATCAGGCGTACGGCGGCTTTGGCGCAGTTAAACGTACCCTTGAGGTTGGTGTCAATCACTGCATCCCAGTCTTCTTCAGACATCATCATAATCAGCATGTCACGCGTAATGCCGGCATTGTTTACCAGAATGTCTATCTGGCCGAAGGTGTCGGCGGCGGTCTTAATCAGGTGGTTGGCCTGCTCCACATTGGCCACATCCGCCTGCACCGCCAGCCCCTTGCGGCCCAGTTTTTCAATTTCGGCCACGACTTCGTCTGCCGCGCCGGACGAGCTGACGTAGTTCACCACCACATTCGCCCCGCGGCGCGCCAGTTCCAGCGCAATGGCCTTGCCGATGCCGCGCGAACCGCCAGTGACCACGGCCACGCGTCCTTCTAATGAAAGCGTCATAGGTACACCTCAACT
>CAZEQN010000071.1:0-11327 GCA_964514335.1 uncultured Anaerolineaceae bacterium | reverse complement strand
CGACGCTCACCGTCGACCGCGTCTACTTGTACCACGAGCAGGACGACCCGCCGCCCCGCCCGCGTCCGTGGGCGCGGTCGCGTCCGCCGGTTCACCCGCCACCGCCGGAGCCATCAAGGCGATTTCGCTTTGCGCCACGGGCAGCAATCGCCCACTCCACAGGTCGCCTGCCACCACCAGCGCCAGCAACACCGTCGCCACGCTGGACACCCAGCGCAAATTGTTAAACAGAGTACCACGCGGCCGCACCGCCACCTGCTCCGGCCGCAGCGCAAAACTGCGCGGGGCGCGCGCCTTCGGGGCGCGCTGCAACAGCGCCCGCGTGCGGCGCAAATCATCCAGCGTCGCTTTCAATTCAGGTTCCGCCAGCAGGCGCGCCTGTAGCTGGTTGCGCTCCTTGGTCGGCAGCTGGTTATCCAGAAACGCTGAAAGCGCTTCCAAATCACGGGGGGAAATCGGGCGGCTCATCTTACGTTAATCCTTTGCTCTCATAACGTAAATCCGGCGGCAGAAGTTCCCCAAAGCCCCGCAGGCAATCCTGCAGGCGCAGGCGGGCGCGCGCCAGGCGGCTCTTCACCGTGCCCAGCGGGCTTTGTACGCTGGCCGCCGCCTCGCGGTAATCCAGCCCCTGAATATCCACCAGCACCACCACCGTGCGGAACTCCACTTCCAGCCCATCCAGACAGCCCTGAATGGCCGCATTCAGTTCGGTTCGCAACGCCGCCTCTTCCGGCGATTCATGCGGGTCTTCCAGCCACGTCGGCGACTCGATCTCCTCGCCGTCCTCGCCCTCCGGCTCCAGCGCCACCGTCGGGGGGGGGGTGCGCCGCCCCCGTTCATCGTAGCCCGCATTCGTCACAATCCGCAGCAGCCACGCTTTAAACGAGCCCCCCCGGAAGCTGTCCAAACGCCGGTACGCCGAAAGAAACGCTTCTTGGGTTACATCCTCCGCCACCGCTGCATCCCCCATCAGGCGGTAGGCCACGTTATAGGCCATGTCCTGATACTCCAGCACCAGCCGGTTAAACGCATCCAGGTCGCCCTTCTGGGCGTACTCAATCATTTTCAATTCATCCATTCGCCGCCCTCCGCTGCCACAGCAGGTAAACCGCCCGCCAGGCCAGAATCGCCAGCGCTCCCACCCCTGCCAATACCCCCACAAACACCGGCAAGACCGCCGTACCCAACCACACGCCCCGCAACACCCCGGCCAGCGGCGCCCCCAGCAACACGGCATACGCTGGTCGCCACAAAGCCCGCGGTTGGCGCGCCAGGGTCAGGTCATATACGCCCAGCCACGGCCCCACCAGCAGCCAGGCCAGCGTCAGCGGCACAAAGGTCGTCAGCAGCCGCAATCCGGCCGTGCCCAGCGTATTGTGGGTCGCAAAGCCAGCCACCGTGACCAGCGCCAGCGTCAGCAGGTCGCCCGCCAGCAGCCCGCCGCGCGGCCCCAGCCAATCAGAGAAGCTTTTCATCCACATGCCCGTAGTTTAACCGATTCTGCCGCCCCTGCAGGCGCGGTACAATTCCACATCATGCACCCCACCCAGGACACTCACCCTCTCGCCCGGCGCCTGCTGCTCTCGGCTGCGGTCCTCCTGCTCACCGCCTGCCTCGTCCTTAGCGTGGTGGCCGCCCTCGCCGCCCTCTTCTTCGTCGGCTGACCCGCCATGCCGCTTGACCTCGCCCGGATTCAAGCCCTGTGCTTTGATGTGGATGGCACATTAAGCGACACGGACGACCAGTACGCCGCCCGCTTCGCCCGCCTGCTGGCGCCCGTGTGCACCCTGCTGCCCGGCCGCGACCCCCAGCGCGCCGCCCGCTGGCTGGTCATGCGCCTTGAAGCCCCCGGCAACTTCGCCATGGGCATCCCCGACACCCTCGGCCTGGATGATGACCTGCATCGCTTCGGTGAATGGCTGCGAAGTAAACGAACCACCCCCTCGAAACCCCACCACTTTGAACTCATAGCAGGCGTACGCCCCGCTCTGGAAGCCCTGCACAAACACTATCCGATGACGGTCGTTACCGCCCGCGGCCCGCGTGGCACGCTCGCCTTTCTGGAACAGTACGACCTCGGCGGCTTCTTTGCCGGCGTCGCCAGTTCCCAGACCAGCCCGCGCACCAAACCCCACCCTGACCCCATCTATTGGAGCGCTGAAGTGATGGGCGTACCCCCCGAAGCCTGCCTGATGATTGGCGACACCACCGTGGATATCCGCGCCGGGCGCGCCGCCGGGTCGCAGACCGTAGGCGTGCTCTCCGGCTTCGGCGAAGAACCCGAATTACGCCGCGCCGGCGCCGATGAAATCCTGCCCAGCGTCGCCGACCTGCCCGCCTTGTTACTGCCCTGACTGACTCCCTCGGTATAGTAGCTAATATGGAGTCGAGGCTTTAGCCGAGCGTCCGTAAAATCCAGACAGCGGGCTTCAGCCCTCTATCTGATCTGCTGATTGCTTACCAGACAGTGGGCTTTAGCCCACTGCAGCCCACGAAGCCGCCGCGCTCGTAACACCGCGGCTTCCGTCTCCTATAAGGTCACCACTGCCCTGAACACCCCCGCTTGACCCCTAACAAAAAAGTAAGATAAAATCCAGTTGTGAGGCGAAATTTAATCCGTGCGGTCAGCCTGCTGGCCGTCCTACTCCCTTTGGGATTCTTCAGCGCATCCCCCGTCTGGGCCCAGACGGACGAACCGCGCGAGTACTTCTCACAAACCGGTCACTGGGTCACGGGAGAATTTCACACGACCTACCGCAGCCAGCCGCTGGCCGAAGCCCTCTACGGCTACCCCCTCACGGATGCCTTCGTAGACCCGGAAACCGGCTACCTGGTGCAGTTCTTCCAGCAAGCCTATTTCATCCTTTATCCGGAACGCCCCGCCGGCCAGCGCGTGGCCCGGCTGGAGCTCGGCCGCCTGCTCTACCAGCCCGGGTTGCCCGTTTCCCTGCACCCCCTCACCCCCGGCTGCGTCCGCGAACCCGGCTGGGCGTATGCCATCTGTGATGACTTCCATGAATTCTATATCGCCCACGGCGGCGAAGCCATCTTCGGGCCGCCGATCTCCGGCCTGGAAATCCACGACCTGATTGCCGTGCAGTACTTTGTCTACGGCCGGCTGGAATTTCACCCCCAGCGCCCACGCGACCACCAGATTCGCATCGCCCCGCTCGGCCGCCAGTATTTTGAACTTCGCCAAAAAACAGGTTGGGTTACCGCCAGCCAGTTGCTGCCCGCAGTTAATGAGTTGGGGCTCAATTATGAGATTTCAGAATTAAGAGTGGATGCCTTCCCCCAGCGCGGTCGCATCCCGCTCGGTGAATCGCAAACCGTCATCGTCACCGTCCGCGACCAGAGCCGCGCCGCTGTATCCGGCGCGACCGTCAGCGCCGTGGCCCTCCTGCCCGGCGGCAGCAGCCAGCCCCTCGGCGGTATCGTCACCAACGCCAACGGCGTGGCGGAGTTCAGCTTCACGCCCCAGGCCACCCAGGTCGGGATAGTGGAAATTCTGGTGACCGTCCGCTTTCAGGAATTAATCGTCGAAGCCGCCAATTCATTCCGAATCTGGTACTAGGCCGCTGGCAGCCATTCTGTTTTGAAAAATTTTTGGAGAGACTAACCGAGCCGTTGCAAAAGCTGGCGGTACTGGTCGGCATTCGGTGGGTTGAGCACCAGAATCGCCCGGATGGCCTGCTTGGCCCCTTCAATATCGCCGCGCTGGGCCAGCGTTTCCCCCACCACATCCCAATGTTCAATCGCCCGTTCCGCCTGCCGGGTTTGCTGGTAAAACTCCGCCAGCCGCTGGCGCACAAACACCAGGTCGGCATTCTGTTCCAGCAACGCTTCCAGAAATTCCACCGCGTTCTTTTCTTTGTTCTGGCTCGCCAGGTAGGAAATAAAGTTATCCAGTTCGGTGGCAGCCTGCTTATCCTGCCCCAGCCGCACGTTCAGGTCAATCACCTGACCGCGGGCCGTGTGGTCTTCGGGGTAGAGCGTGCGCAGTTGCTCATACACCCGCAAAGCCTGGCGCCAATCCAGCCGTTGCAGGTCAATGTCCGCCATCCGGTGCAGAATCCGGCCGCTCCAGGTCGGGTTGGCATCCGCCTGCTGGGCCACCCGCAGGGCGCGCTCATAGGTCGAGCGGGCATTATTTAGTTCGGCCAGGCGGTAATACATATCCGCCAGGTTGGTGTATTCCTCAATCGCCGCATCCACCTGCCCGAGGTCCATCAGTTGCTCAATCAGGCGGTTACGAGCGCGCATATCCATCGGTGCGATTTCCACCACCCGCTTCAGCAGATTAGTCGCCTGGGAAGCCTCGCCCCGCGAACTGTAAGCATTGGCGGCCATCGTAAACTTCACAATCGCATCCGCGTGCCGGTCCTGCCGCAACAGCAATTCACCCATATGCACATGCAGCGGCAGGTAGGTTGGCGCGTTCGCCAGCAGGGTATAGGCCTCTTCCATCGCCGACCGCAAGTGGCCTTTGCGCGCCAGGCTGTTAATTTGCCCCATGGCTTCCACCATTTCAGAACTGCGCGCCTGTGTCAGAATACTCGCCAGCGGGGTCAGCAGCGAGCCGGTCGCGGCCGTTGGCATTTGCTGGCGCGCTTCCAACAGCCGCTTGCGCCAGTTGGGCACCATCAACACATCCAGGATATTTGCGCACAACTGCTGTAACTGTTCCGGCGCGCCATCCTGCGCATGCGCTTCAATCAGGGGTTCATATTGCTGGCGCATCGGCTCGGCCAGGTCTGGGTGCATCACGGCACACTCGGCCACCTTGAGCGCCTCCAGATAATGCACCGCCGCATCATTCAGGTTGCCGCGTTCCACCTCAAAATCGCCCAGCATCAGGCGCGAGGCCAGCGCATAATCCGGGTGTTTGACTGCCCGTTGCAGGTTACGCTGGGCGCTTTCCTTGCGATTCAGGCGGTGGTAGAGCAGCCCCAGGCTGAAATACGCCGGCGGAAAATCCAGCCCGGCATCTATCGCGTCCTTCAATTCCTCGGCGGCTTCGTCATCCTTGGCGCGCGTCTGCATATCAATCGCCTGGCTCACGTGCCGCGCGATCTTGGAGTAATCCGGGCCGCCGCTTTCGCGGCCCAGGCTAAAGCGCAGGCCGCGGCGGGCAGCTTTCTCTTCATCCACATCTTCAGAGGAAATATCAAACAGCACTTCGGCCAGCGAAGTCAGCGCCTGCTGGCGGGCTTCGGCCACCGGGTCCGGCGTTTCCTGCCCCAGCAACGCCGCTTCCGGCGGCATCTTGTCCATTTCCTTCACTGCCGCCATCCGCAACGGGCCCGTGCCGCCCCGTTGCCGGCGCGGTTTGGGCAACGTCATATTGGACTTCGCCAGTTCATAGGCCTGCCGCGCTTCCGGGTTTTCCGGGTCCAGCTTGAGCGCATGTTCAACCGCCTTGGTGGCCTCTTCAATCTGGCCGGCATCCTGTAGCAGCGCCGCCACATTGATGTATTCGCGAATCGCCTGCGAAGTACGGTTCAGGCGCTCAAACACCAGCGCCAGCCGCGAGTGGGCCTTAAGGTGTTCCGGAAACAAGCGCGTCACCCGCGCCCAGTTTTCAATCGCTTTATCGGGGTCACGCAGTTTGATGTGCAAATCCGCGGCTTTCATCGCCGCCTCGGCCGCTTCGCGCAGATTGCCGCTGCGCTCAAAAATTTCAGCCGTTTTTTCCACCGGGCCGGGGTCATCCGGCGCCAGTGCGCTGGCGCGCTGGTAGCACTTCATCGCCTCTTCGTAATCCTGCAATTCAAACAGGCCCAGCCCGAGGCTGGTCACAGCCTGCATCCGTTCCGGGAATTCAGCCAGCGCCGCCCGGTACTGTTCTACGGCGCGTTGCCAGTTGCCATCCCAGGCAGCGGAGTGCCCCTGGCTCATTGCGTCTTTGTAAACGTCTTCCCTGCCTGGCATACGTCGGTCGTTTCGATTCTCGTGAGTGTTTGGGGTGAAAGATGTCGGGTGGCTTACGCCTCAACTGGAGTCATTTTACCCCAATTCAATCCGGCTCGCGCATCTGTCCGCAGGGGCACTTTCAGCGGGTAAGCGGCTTCCATGCGCGCCTGTACCACCGCCGCCGTGGCCACCAGCTCACCTTCCGGGCACTCCAGCACCAGTTCGTCGTGCACCTGCAAGAGCATCCGGCCCTGCCCCTCCCCGCCCGTCAGGGCCGCTTCCACGGCCAGCATCGCCAGTTTCATAATATCCGCCGCCGTGCCCTGTACTGGCGAGTTAATCGCCTCGCGCAGCATTCGGTTGCGGATGAGGGCGTTGCTCTGCGTACCCAGCCCCCTGAAATAACGCCGCCGCCCATGCAGCGTTTCTACGTATTCCTGCTCGGTAGCTTGTTTGCGCAAACTGTCCAAAAACTTCTTGACCCCCGTAAAGCGAGCAAAATAAGCCGCTACAAAATCCTCCGCTTCGGCCAGCGTCAGGTCGGTGGTGCGCGTGAGCCCAAAGGCGCTCATACCATAGATCAGGCCAAAATTTATCGCCTTGGCATGCCGGCGCATCTCGCCCGTTACTGCCTCAATGTCCACATCATAAATCGCTGCCGCCGTCGCCGCGTGGATATCCTGCCCATCCTGAAAGGCCGCAATCATCTCTTTGTCCCCGGCCATATGAGCCACAATCCGCAACTCCACCTGCGAGTAATCCACCGAGAGCAATACATTGCCCGGCGCAGCGATAAACGCCTGGCGCACCTTGCGGCCCAGCTCCGTCCGAATCGGGATATTTTGCAGATTCGGGTCATTCGATGATATCCGCCCGGTCACGACCCCCGTCTGCGAATACGATGTATGCACCCGCCCGGTTTGCGGATTTACCTGCAAAGGCAGGGCCTCCACATAGGTGGAGCGTAATTTTGCCAGTTCACGCTGCTCCAGCAGCACTTCCATCACCGGGTGGCTGTCCTGCAACGCTTCCAGTACGCCCGCCGCGGTGGAGTAATGCCCGCTGGCCGTCCGGCTGGTGCCTTCCGGCGGTGGGATTTTGAGGGTATCAAACAGCGCCGAACTTAGCTGCTGGGGCGAATTCAGGTTGAATTCATAGCCCACAATCTGGTACACCTGCCCGTTAATTTCAGACAGGCGCGTCTCCAATTCACCCGACATGCCCGCCAGAAACGTCGTATCCAGCGCAATGCCGGCCATTTCCATTCCCGCCAATACCCGCACCAGCGGCATTTCAATCTCTGCCAGCAACTTATCGGCCCGCACTTCCTTTACTTCTCGCTGTAACGGTTCCACCAGCCGGTAGGTGATGACCGCATCCGCCGCTGCATACGGTGCAGCATGCTCAATTGGCACTTCGGCCATCGTAATTTGTTTCTTGCCCTTACCAATCAATTCTTCAATTTTCGTCATCTGGATGTCCAGCCGAATCCAGGCCTGGTCCTTTAACCCCAGATTACGCGAGTCCGGATTAATCAGCCATTCAGCAATCATCGTATCAAAGCCCAGCGGGGCAACCTCCAGCCCGTAGCGCTTCAACACGATATAGTCATACTTGGCATTATGTGCGACCTTGGGGATTCTCGGGTTCGTCAGCGGCGGGTGCAGGCTTTCCAGCACATTCTCCAGCGGCAGTTGTTCACCCTGCGCATGCCCCACCGGGATGTAATACCCGCAATCTGCATCCACCGCCAGCGAGATTCCCACCAGCTCTGCCCGCATCTGGTCGGTCCCGGTTGTTTCTGTATCAAAGGCTATCAGCTTCGCCGCGTTCAACTTCTTAACCAGGGCGGACAGCGCTTCCGGTGTATCCACCACCACCGTTTCTAACTCCAGATTACTGGCGGGCGGCGCTTCTACCGCCGCAGGGTCGCCGCCAAACATGTTCATCTGCTCGCCCACCGCTGGCGGCGGGGGCTCGGCCAGCCCCAGCAATTGCATCACAACCGTCAGGCGTTGCATCAGTGAACGAAACTCCAGCTCGCGGAACAGCGTTTGCACTTTTTCCGGGTCAAAATTACGAATCCGCGCCTGTTCCAAATCAAAGGGGATATCCAGCGTGGTAACAATCTGCGCCAGTTTCTGGCTTAAATAGGCGTTCTCGCGCCCCGCTTCCAGCTTGGTGCGCTGCCCAGCCGGTATCTCATCCAGGTGGGCATACACGCCATCCAGCGTCCCATAATCGGCCAGCAGTTTCTCGGCCGTCTTCTGCCCAATCCCCGCTACGCCCGGAATATTATCAGAAGTATCGCCCACCAGCGCCTTGTAGTCCACAATCTGCTCCGGGCGCACCCCAAATACCTCATGCACATTTTGCAGCCCATAATCGGTGCTGTCAGCCAGCTTCTTGCCCGGCAAACTGACCAGGATGCGTTCTGCCACCAGTTGCAGCAGGTCCCGGTCGCCCGTAATGATTTTCACTCCCAGCCCCTGGGCTGCCGCTTTTTGTGCTACGCTCCCCAGCACATCGTCCGCTTCATAGCCATCCAACTCCAGCCGCGGGATGTTAAACGCATCCACCAGTTCGCGCATTCGCTCAATCTGGTCGCGCAAATCATCCGGCATTTTCTCGCGCGTGCCTTTGTAATCCGGAAAGATTTCGTCTCGAAAGGTTGCCCCGACATCAAAGGCCACCATCAGATAGTCCGGTCGTTCCTGCTCCAAAAGCCGCAGCAGCACGCTGGTAAATCCAAAAACCCCGGCGGTTGGTTCACCCTTGCTGGTATTCCAGCGGCTGGTATTGCCACCCGCGCCGGTCAGCGCAAAATAAGTCCGGTAGGCCAGGGCATGGCCATCAATTAGATAGAGGGTTTCAGGCATGGGCTTCTCTCCGCGGGTTTACAGGTGCAAAAATTATAACATTTGTTCTGAAATCCCCGCTTCGCCAAACAAAAACTCCTCCCGTGTACACGCGAGGAGCAGCAATTACAACGTCATAAACAGGCAGTGAGCTATTTCTTGATGATTCCCTGCCGAATGCGGGTTTCCTTGATGAAATCCTTCACCAACTGCGCCTGCGGCGGGTGCTGCCCACTGATTATAAAGTAGCCCGGCGCCCAAAAATCACCACTCGGGTTGGTCTCCACAAAACGCGGGAACTCAACAAACAACCGCCGCGAAGTGTGCTGACGGATAATCCTCATCAGGTACGCCGGTGACGTCTGCGGCTGCACATTGACCATCCACTGCAAATAATCCGGTCGCACGGAAAGCTGCTCCAGCCGCCAGCCAAAGGCCAGCGAGAGTTGGGTCAGCCATTCAGAGAGTTTGCCTGCCAGGTCGCCCGTCAGGAAATGGTCCGGCAGGCGCGGAATGAGAACGCAGGAATAAGTCAGGTTGACCAGCGCCGGAGAAATCGATTGCAGGCGAATCGGGCCAGATTCCAGTTCAGTAGACCGGCTGGGCACAGTGGCTTCAAAGCCCTGCTCCACCGCACTCGCCACCGTCTCTGCCTCCTGGCTCATCGAGGGCATGGTTTCAGCCAGGGCCTCTTCAAAAGCCACATCCACCGTAGCCGGGCCTTCAAAGGGGCGGCGCACCGCCGGGTTGGTTTCCTTGCTGAAAGATTCAGTCGTTGCAGAATCTTGTAAAAGTTCTTCCATGAATGGCTTGCGACCACCCTCCAGCGGATGGTCCGGAATCCAGTCATTCGGTATCGGCGGCGGAACATCCTCCAGCAACGGCTGAAGCGTCAGCGGTTCGGTATCTGGCTCAAGCGCCAGCGGTTCAGTCGGTACGCTTTCCGGCAGGCTGGAGAGCCGCTCGGCCAGGTTACCGGCCTGTGAACGAATTTTACTGAAAGGCGTTTCGGTATCGAAGACCATCGCCAGCACAAACCCGCCGCCCAGGTCCGTCGCGTACAGCATGTAGTCTGACCCGGTGGCTTCCAGGCGTACAAAGCGCGCCAGGTCACTGCCGTTGCCACCCGCCCAGTGCTGCCCCAGCGTGCGCGCCAGTTCTTCCACCGCGCCCTGCGGCAGCTCACCGGCATAGGCCCACACCTGATTGCCTTTAACAATTAGTGAAGCCTGTGAAGCCGACTCAAGGGAAAGCCGGGTCAAGTGCTGCGCCGCCAGATTCACATCCTGCAACCAGAGCGGCGTGGGGGCATCCTCTTCCACGGCCACAACCGGCTCGGCCATGCCAGCCGCTGGCGCATCGGCTTGGTCAACCGCCGGCCCTTGCTTAAACAAATCTTCCACTTTGGAAATCAAGTCAGGCAGATAAAACGGCTTCGCTACCACCGCATCCACCTGCAATTTGGAGAAATCGACGACTTTGTCTTCGTCATCCGGCGGTATCACCACCAGGCGCACCTGGGGGCACAAACCGCGCAAGTCCTTTACAAACTTGTCCAGTGGCGGCGCATCGAGGTCGCCATCCAGTACGCACAGGGCCGGGGAATGTGCCTCCGCCGCCTGCAAAGCCCGCTTGCTCTCCGTCGCCAGGGTACATTCATAACCCCCCGCTTCCTGAAGAATCTGGGAAATGAGTTCCCCAAAGCCGGGGCTGGGCGTAACGACCAGAACAGAGAGTGCCATAGTGGGAGTGTATCACTTACCGCGCGGCGCGGCAAGCGCATTCTATGCGAAAAATGTGACCGTTTCGTGGTCGCTTTTAGCCTTTAATCGCCTTCACCAACTGCATGAACTCATCCCACTCTTCCTGAAAAAAGTGAACCGTAACGGCGCTGAGTTCAAGATGGTAAGTGGTTTCCCCATCCGGCTCATTGGCCTTCCAGGCAATGTAATTATCGGTTTCAGCGATAGTTGTTGTATTCATATCTTCCGGTGCGTTGCTCATTCTTCATCTCCAGAGGGGAATCGTTTTCGCCAGGCAGCCCGGGCGCGTTGAAATACAGGTTGAAGTCTATCTTGGAACGGCAGCGCCAGCGGTTCAAGTTTCTTTTCCGGCTCCGGCCACGGGTCAAGATCGACCATTTTACGGCTCGCATAGCGCACAAACAATTGCAGGCTGGCCAGCGAAGGCGCCGCCAGCAGTACACCGATGAAACCCAAGAGGTTAGCCATAACCAGCACCGCCACCAGCAACCCCGCCGGATGAATCCCCAGCGCCGCGCCAAAGATGCGCGGCGCGATCAGGTTATCCACCACCTGGTCAAAAGCCAGAATAATCAGGGTGACCATAATGGTATAAGCCAGAGGTTCCATCTGAAAGTAATTCCCATCCTGGAAAAAAGTGACCACCGCAATCGTGCCGCTGGTTAGCCATTGCCCAACATAAGGCAGGAATTTTGCCAGCGCCGCCACCAGCGCCAGCGCCAGCGCATTGCGCACCCCCAGCGCCGCCAGAACAGCAAAGTACACGATCGCCGTCAGCATCACCAGCGTCAGT
>CAZEQN010000070.1:0-11541 GCA_964514335.1 uncultured Anaerolineaceae bacterium | reverse complement strand
TTGACCTCATTAATCGGGATGACGCTCCCGCCCAGCCGTTCCATCGCCGCCGTAAACGAAGATGACGTGCGCGTCGAAGGTTCGTAAAACAGGTTCGCCAGGATTTTGCCTTTTAGCAAATCAAACGTGCCCACCCGCGTCACCATCTCGCGCATCTCATGCGCCACCTCAAAGATGTACCCCAGGTCGGCCCGGCTGAACTGCTTCACCGAAAGGATGTCCTTGCCGTAGAACGGCGCCCCGCGCTGGTCCCCAAATGGCAGATGTGGGCTTTGCGTCTTTTCCAGTTTTTCTTTCAGAACCATGATTCACGCTCCTCTGTTTACCCTTGACTATGATGTAGTTCCCGCACATTCCGCCCTCCCCCCGGTTTGGCCAAGATTTGCCCATTTTCGAAAGCCGTCTGGCCGCGCAACGTCACCCGTACCACCCGCCCCCGTACCGGCCAGCCTTCAAACGGCGTCCAGCCGCAGCGCGTGTACTGCTCGGCCGCCCGGATTTCATAGCCCGCCTCCAGATCCACCTCCACGTAGGTTTCCGGTTGTTCCGGCAGGTTGAAAATCCGGCGCGGGTTGTCATGCAGCCGCGTCACTACATCCACCAGCGTCAACCGGCCCTCGGCTACCGCCGTCAGCAACAGCGGCAGGGCCGTCTCCAGCCCCGGGTAGCCTGGCGGCGGGTTCTGCGAGTCTTTCTCGGCCAGCGTATGCGGCGCATGGTCGGTGGCAAAGCAATCCACCACCTCCAGGTTGGCCCACAGGGCATCCCGGTCGGCCCGGGTCGCCAGCCGCGGCCGCACCTCGGCCCGCCCGGCCCCCAAAGCCGGGATGTCGTCTTCAGACAGAAACAAGTGTTGCGGGCAGACCTCACAGGTAATCGGCAGGCCGCGTTCCTTGGCCGCCCGAATCAGCAAGATTTCTTCGCGCCGCGAGACATGGCACAGGTGTAGCGGCCGCCGCGTCAGTTCCGCGAACAAAATCGCCGCCGCCAGGGTCTTGCCTTCGGCGTGCGCCGCCAGCGGCGCGTCAGCCGGCCAGCGCTCAAAGTGCGGCCGCCACAGCGTCATATCATCCAGTTTCAAATCGCCAAAGGTCTGGTCCAGATACAGTTTCAATCCAGCCGCCCGCCCCGCCAGCGCCGGCAGACCGGCGGCATTGTCCGGCCCCGCCCCCAGATACTGCCCATAATCGCAGCGCGCTTTCCGGGCCGCGGCCGTGAGGCTGATGTCCAGCGTGGCCGCATCCATGATTGCCGGTTGGGTATTCGGCATCGCCAACACGGTGGTAAAGCCGCCCGCCAGCGCCGCCGCCGTGCCGCTCTCCCAGTCTTCCTTATGGGTCGCGCCCGGTTCGCGCAAATGCACATGCACATCTACCAATCCGGGCAGGCGCGTCAACATGTGGCCTCCAGACATAAAAAAAGCGCCCGACCGAGCGATTGCTCGGGGGCGCTCCACGCGTTGAAGTCTTGCGGTGTCCGCTGTTTCATATCAAGTTGATTCTATGCAGCCGCCGAAATTTGTCAAGGCTTGTCTAGACATGAAATCAGACCGCCAACCTATTATTGCTTTTCTCAGTGTCTCTGTGCCTCTGTGGTTAATTTATTTGCGAGATTTCAATTCCTTGAATCACTCGCCAAGTTTCTGCAACTGAAAGTCCTGCACATCTACCCGGCTGTGATTGTTTGCCAAGAAAGGCATGACCGCCACACTTTGGGCATCCCCCCACCCGGCCGTGGAAATCACCAGCGTGTAGCTCGTCCACTCCTGCGGGTGCACCCAGCCATAGGCGCTTTCCGTATCCCCTGCCCGGTAGTACAACGCCGTAATCGGGTGCTCGGATTTCAGCCGCACCCGCAACAGATACACGCTATCCGGCTCCAACGTTACGCTCAAGTCAAATGTCCGGCCATCGCGGTACATGAAGTATTTGTGATACATACTCCAGATGCCTTCGCCGCGGTCATTCATCACCATGTACCCACCCAAAAACTGGTTAGCGGGCGCGACCCCACCTTCAACCAGATTCGCACCCGTCACCCGCTCCGCGCACAGCACCGAATCTGGCGCAAGTGGCACCGCCCCGCCATTCGCCGCCAGCCAGCTCAATACATCTTCACATGTCTGCCCATCATCCCCCGCCAGAAACACCGCCAGGCGCGGCGTTTCCGGCCGTCCAACGGTATATACCCGCAACCAGTTGGCCGGAATGCTCTGCCCCAGCAATTCTTCTTCGCCCAGCGCTACCAGCCCCTCGGTCTGGCTGGCCCAGTCCTCACCCAGGCGGGTCAGGCGCAATTCATCCGCCAATCGGAAACCACCCGCAGTATTCAACAGCAGGCGTTGCTCATTGCCGCCCACCGCCACCCGGTCAAATTCAAGTTCGCTTCGCGCCCATTCCAACCCCGCCTGCCAGCGCGCCGCTTGCGCCCGCCAACTGCCGACCTGCGCTTGTACAACCACCAGTAGCGAGACGCACACGCCCACCGCCACCCCCATTCCCAGCGGGGCCCGCACGCGTCTTGCCCACGCGCGACTCACCAGCCACACCAGCGCCAGCAGCCCAATCAGGGTCAGCCCGCGCCCAATCAACAGCACATTTACAAACTGACCGCGCCACAGCCATTCGAAGTTTTCATAGCGCGGTGCGCTCAAAGGCTCAAAGCCGATGGCCAGGCGCGCCGCCAGCGCCAACCCCACCACGCTCACCCAGCCCCACCGCGCCAGCCGCCGCTCCGGGATAAACGTCGCCAGCCAGTGCGCCGCCAGTAGCGCCGGCCCCAGCCACGCCAGCGACAACAACGCCCAAATCCAATCGCGCTCCGCTTCGCCGCCCTGCCACACCAGTCCCGCCACCACCGCCAGCCAGCCCAGCACAACCAGGTCCGGCCAGCGCGCGTTTGCATCCGTGCGCCGCGCCAGCGCCGCCAGCCCCGCTGGCAGCAACAGCAATCCCTCGGGCCGATTAAACAGCCAGCTCAAGCCGGCCAGCACTTCGTCGGGCGAAGAAAACAGCGCCAGCCCAGCCACCCACCCGGCCAACGCCGCCGGCCAAAGCCAGCCCGGCAAGCGGATAAAATCTGTCCGCCAAAGAGCATTGAATCCCAACACACCAACCAAAGATAGCAGCGGCACTGCCGTCAGAGTCGTGGCGTAAAAGACTTCGCCCGGCAGCACACTCCAGAACAGCCCGGCCAGAAACGCCGCCCGCCGCCCGCCGAGTTGCCACCCCAGCCGGTAGGCCAGCCCAATATTCACCAGCGAAATCAGTAACGGCAAGGCGAACGTCGTCCAATCCTGCACCCCGAAAACGGCATACAGTCCGGCCCGCGGCAGGTGTCGCGCCAGCGTCTGCAAACCGAACTCCGCCCGTAACGCCGCCAACCCGCTAACGCCTCCTGCCCGCAGCCCCTCGGCAATCTGCCAGGCTGTTTCTGCCGTCCAGCGCGCTTCGCCATAGGCAATGCCGGTCATGAACCACCACCTTACCAGCAGCCCCAGCGCCAGTACGCCCAGCAACAATCCGTGCATACGTAATGCCGCATTTACTTTATTCCCCATCGCCGCCCTCCAGCAAATAGGCCCGGAAGAGCAGGGTATCGCCCAGGAATTCCTCTGAAATCAGTTGCGCGCCATCCGGCGGCAGGCTGGTCGGCTCGAACAACACCAACACGCTCCCGGGCGGCACCGCCTCACTACTCGGCCAGGCCCGCAGCCGATCCTCCGGCCGCTCCGGGAAAGCGCCGCGCCAGTTATGCGCCAGTTCAAACCCAAATGCCAAATCCAGCCGCAGGCCTTCATTTAGTCTGTCGGTGTACACCAGAGTTTCATTTGTCAGCGCAACTCCATCCGCCACCGACGCCAGCCCGCGCACCAGCGCCCGGTCAGTGGTGAACTCACGCCCGTCATACGGCGGTGTGGGCGCCAGCCCCGCCAGCCCCAGCAGCAAAACCAGTCCCAGCCCCAGCCCGCCGCGCCAGAATGTGCGGAAGTCGAAAGGCTCCCAGGCCAGCGCCAGCACAACCAGCGGCACCGCCGCCAGGCTGGCCGTCTTGAACAGCGCCTCGGCCAACCCCGGCTGGGCCAACGCCGCCCACGCCCCGGCCGCTACCAGCCCGGCCCACAGCCCCACCCCCATCGGCAATCGCCGCGCCTCCACCCGCTGCGCCAGGAACACCCCCGCCAGCGCCACCAGCGGCGGCAGCACATACAACATATAGCGGCCATCGGCCCAGTCCTGCAACGGGTTGTAATGGCGCAGGTTCAGCCCAAACGAGCCCCATTCATAGAAAAACAAATTGAATACCCCCCAACCTAGCAATGCGCCGCCTGCCATCCGGCCCGCCAGCGCCGCCAAAAGAGCGGCCAGCAGCAACGGCCCAAACACAAAGAACAGCGGTGTGTAGGTCGTAATCAGTCCATCGGCATGCAGGTTGATGCGCCCCTGCAAAATGACTTCAGCGAACTCGCTGGCCGTTCGCCCCAGTTTCAGCCAGAAGAAGTTGTATTGCAACGCCACCAACGCCAGCCCTAATGCAGCAATCAGGCCCACCGCCCACCAGCCAGCCCGCCGCCGCCCGGCTTCCGGCAGTCGCGCCCAGCCATGCTGCCCCAGCCGCACCAACAGATAAACTGCCACAAAGGCCAGCGTGGCAATCGCAGTCGGCTTAATCAGCAGCGCCCACAGCAACAACCCCGCCGCCAGCCCGGCCCAACCCCAGCGGGCGCGGCCCCGGCCGCCCTCGGCCCGCAACACAGCATAGACACTCACCGCCGTGAAAAAAGTCAGCGGGCCGTCCGGCAGCAAATCTGTCGCCAGGAATACATCCAGCGGAAACACCGCCCACAACATCGCCCCCAGCAGGCCCGCCGCCGCCCCGCCCAGCCGCGCCCCCAGCGCATAGACTACCGCCACCGTCCCCAGAGATGCCAGCAGCGGAAACGCCACCGTGGTCGCCTCGCTCACGCCAAATACCGCATACAACAATGCCACCGGCCCATACAGCCCCACCCGCGCCGTGCCTTCCGGCCACACATCGAAATGCATCCGTCCCTGTGAAAGTTCGTAAGCCGCCTGAGCGTAATGAAAATCATCGCCCCGCACCATGCCAGTCAACAATTGCAGGCGCACAAACAGCGCCGTGGCCAGCGCCACGGCCAGCAGGCCCAAAGTCTGGCGGCGGGAGAACGTGTAGGTTTCAGACATGCGGCATCCAGGGTGAGTTTTGTGCGATTATACCCGCGCCAGACAACCGTCTTGATTTACCCTTCGGAATCCTGTAAAGTAGTTAAGTGACAAAACACACAAATAGGGAGAATACACTTGAACATTGCCACCTGGACTGAACAGCGCCAGCAGTTGGTGGCCGTCGCCATGGGCCGCACCCCGGCCGATACGGTAATTCGCGCTGGCCGCTGGGTCGCCGTGCAAACTGGCGAAATCATCCCCCAAACCGATATCGCCATCGCCGCCGGCCGCATCGCCTATATCGGCCCGGATGCCAGCCACTGTATCGGGACAAACACCACCGTCATTGAAGCCGCCAACCGCTTCCTCGTGCCCGGCCTGCTCGACGGCCACATGCACATTGAATCCGGCATGGTCACCGTCACCGAGTTCGTGCGGGCTGTCATTCCCTACGGTACTACCGGCATGTTCGTTGACCCGCACGAAATCGCCAACGTCTTCGGCCTCAAAGGCGTCAAGCTGATGGTGGATGAAGCCGCCATCCAGCCCATTCATGTCTGGGTTCAGATGCCTTCCTGCGTGCCCTCCGCCCCCGGCATGGAAACCCCCGGCGCAACCATCACCCCCGCCGATGTCGCCGAAGCCATGACCTGGCCCGGCATTATCGGCCTGGGCGAGATGATGAATTTCCCCGGCGTCTTCAATGGCGACGAAAACATGCTGGCCGAAATGGCCGCCACCGCCCTCGCCCGTAAAACCATCGGCGGTCACTATGCCTCGCTGGACCTCGGGCTGCCCTTTCACGGCTATGTCGCCGGCGGCGCCCAGGACGACCACGAATCGACCCGCGTGGAAGACAGCATCGCCCGCGCCCGCCAGGGCCTGAAATCCATGCTGCGCCTCGGCTCGGCCTGGTATGATGTCGCCGCCCAGATTCCCGCCATCACCCAGCACGGCCTCGACTCGCGCGCCTTCATCCTCTGCACCGATGACTCGCACTCCGGCACGCTCGTGGGCGAAGGCCACATGGACCGCGTCGTCCGCCACGCCATCCAGCACGGCCTCCCGGCCATGACCGCCCTCCAGATGGCGACCATTAATACCGCCGAGCATTTCGGCCTCGCTGACCAGATGGGTATGCTCGCTCCTGGCCGCTGGGCGGACGTCCTGTTGGTTGACAATCTGGACACCCTCACCATCCAACAGGTCATCGCCAAAGGCGTACCCCTCGCCGCAGATGGCCGCCTCACCGCCGACCTGCCCGCCTACACCTACCCGGACTGGGCCAAAGCCTCGGTCAAACTCAAGTCGCCCCTTACGCCGGAGAACTTTCGCATCCCCGCCGCCCGCGATGGCGAGTTTACCGCCAACGTCATCGGCGTCGTTGAAAATCAGGCCCCCACCCGCCACCTGCGCGAAAAGGTCATTGTCAGAGATGGCGAAGTGACGCTCGAAGACAACCCCGACCTTGCCAAAATCGCCCTCGTCGAACGCCACCGCGCCACCGGCGGAGTGCAGATGGGGCTGGTCTCTGGTTTCGGCTTCACCGGCAATTGCGGCCTCGCCACCACCGTCGCCCATGACAGCCATCACATGCTGGTGGTCGGCACTTCCGAGGCCAATATGGCCCTCGCCGCCAACACCCTCGCCCAGACCGGCGGCGGCCAGGTCGTAGTGAAAGATGGCAAAGTCATCGGCCTGGTCGAAATGCCCATCGCCGGACTGATGTCAGACCAGCGCGCCGAAATCGTCGCCCAAAAAGCCGAGGAGGTTCTGGCTGGTTTCCGCGCCTGCGGCTGCGCCCTCAACAACGCCAACATGCAATTCAGTCTGCTCGCTCTGGTCGTCATCCCTGAATTGCGCCTCTCGGACCGCGGCCTGGTGGATGTCACCCGCTTTGAATTCATCCCGCTTCTGGAGGACGAACCTTAAAGTATTCTCCAGCCACTTGTCTAGACATCTGGCTGGTGCTACAATCGAAAAGTCGGTCGTGAAAGACCGCACAAACTACCATCTTTAAGGAGAGAAGCACATGAAAAATCGTACCCTTTTCACCGCCTTCAGCCTGCTCATGCTGACGGCCCTGCTGCTGTCGGCCTGCGGCGCCCCCGCCGCCGAGCCCGCCCCGGCAGACACCCCGGCTGATACTCCCGCCGATGCCCCCGCCGCCGAGCCCTTCAAGTTCGGCCTCGTACTGGTCGGCCCCAAGAATGACCACGGCTGGAGCCAAGCCCACTTTGAGGGCGGCGAGTACATCGTGGCCAACCTGCCCGGCAGCGAGATGATTCTGTTTGAATCGCTCAACCCGGCCGCCAAGCCCGAAGCCACCCTTGAAGGCGTGGTGGATGATATGGTCGCCCAGGGCGTCTCCCTCGTCATCACCACCTCGGACGAATTTGAAGAGGACACCCTCGGCGTCGCCCAAAAATACCCGGACATTACCTTCATCAACGTCTCCGGCGATGATGCCCTCACCGGCGAAGCCCCGGCCAACCTCGGCAACCTCATGGGCCGCATGGAAGACATGAAAGCCATTGCCGGCTGCGCCGCCGCCCTCACCACCCAGACCGGCCAGATTAGCTACCTTGGGCCCCTGATTAACTTCGAAACCCGCCGCCTGGCCGCCTCCGCCTACCTCGGCGCTCGCTACTGCTACGAGAACTACCGCGGCATGGAAGCGGCTGACCTCGGCTTTACCGTCACCTGGATTGGTTTCTGGTTCAACATCCCCGGCGTCACCCTTGACCCCACAGAAGTCACCACCAACTTCTTTGATACCGGCTCCGATGTCGTCATGAGCGGCATTGACACCACCGAAGGCATTGACGTAGCCGGCCAGCGCGCCGCCGCCGGCGATGCCGTCTGGTCCGTGCCCTATGACTACGAAGGCGCTTGTGACGCCGCCCCGGAAATCTGCCTCGGTGTGCCCTACTTCCACTGGGGTCCCTCCTACCTCGCCACCGCCCAGGCCGTTGCCGATGGCACCTGGACCCAGTCCTGGGATTGGCTCGGCGCGGACTGGAGCGACAGTAACAACCCTGCCACCAGCCATGTGGGCTGGCTCAACGGCCCCGGCTTGAGCGCCGAAGCGCAGACCAGCCTGGATGCTTTCATCAGCGGCCTGGCTTCCGGTGAAATCAATGTCTGGTCCGGCCCCATTAACCTGCAGGATGGCAGTGAATACATCGCCGCCGGCAGCGTCGCCACCGACGAGCAGATCTGGTACCTGCCCCAGTTGCTCGAAGGCATGGTCGGCCCCAGCGAGTAACCTGAACCACCCACGCATAACAGAGCAGAGCCGCCACCATGCGGCTCTGCTCCTTTTCTTTTCCGCTGGGCGGGGTATAATCATGCGCTTGAAAAACAACCTCACTGGATCCCTTCCCTCATGACCCTCGCCACCTCATCCTCCCCAGCCACCACCCCCGCCGCCCTGCGCCGGACGTTTGGCATCATTTCCCATCCGGATGCCGGCAAAACCACCCTCACCGAAAAATTGCTGCTGTACGGCAACGCCATTGAAGTCGCGGGCAACGTACGCGCCCGCAAAAACCAGCGCACCACCACCTCGGACTGGATGGCGATGGAGCGCGAGCGCGGCATTTCCATCTCCTCCACTGTCCTGCAATTTCCCTACAAAGGGCATGTCATCAACCTGCTCGATACCCCCGGCCACCAGGACTTCTCCGAAGACACCTACCGCACCCTCTCGGCCGTAGACAGCGCCGTGATGGTTCTGGATGCCGCCAAAGGCATCGAACCCCAGACTCGCAAACTCTTTGAGGTCTGCCGCCTGCGCGGCATCCCCATCTTCACCTTCATCAATAAAATGGACCGCCCCGCCCAGCACCCGCTGGAATTGCTGGATGAAATTCAGACCGTCCTTGGCATGGAGCCCGTTCCCATGAACTGGCCGATTGGCGATGGCCCGGTTTTCGTCGGTGTGTACGACCGTGCCGCCGGCGGTGCCTATATCTATGACCGCACCGAACGCAACGAACGCATCTCGCCCGAACACTTTGTAGACCTCGCCGGGCTGGCCGCCCTGCCCAGCATGACCGCCGAACGCCTCGCCCAACTCGACGAAGACATCCAACTGCTGGACAGCCTCGGCATCGTCTTTGACCACCAGCGCGTGTTACGCGAAGAACAAACCCCGGTCTTCTTCGGCAGCGCCCTCACCAACTTCGGGGTACGCCAGTTCCTCGACTCCTTCATCGAAACCGCCCCGCCCCCCCAACCCTACCCCGCCGAGGGTGGTGCCGTCTCCCCGGATGACGACGGCTTTTCAGGTTTCGTCTTTAAAATTCAGGCCAATATGGACCCCAAACACCGCGACAGCGTGGCCTTTGTGCGGGTGTGCTCCGGTACCTTTGAGCGCGATATGGCCGCCACCCACGCCCAGAGCGGCAAAACCGTGCGCCTTGCCCGCCCCTACCGCATGTTCGGCGGCGACCGCGAAATCGTAGACCAGGCCCTGCCCGGCGATATCGTCGGCATCCCCAACAATGATGGCTTCGCCATTGGCGATACGCTCTATACCGGCCGCCCGGTCAAATTTGCCCCCATCGCCCGCTTCTCCCCCGAGCACTTCGCCACCCTGCGCAACAAAGACATCGCCAAGCGCAAACAATTTGACAAAGGCGTACGCCAGTTGGAAAGCGAAGGCGCCATTCAGGTCTTATTTGACATCCACGCCCTCTCCCGCGAACCGATTCTCGCTGCCGTCGGCCCACTTCAGTTTGAAGTCGTGCAATCCCGCCTTGAAAATGAGTATGGCGTCAGCACCATTCTGGAACGCCTGCCGCACGTCCTCGCCCGCTGGGTCAGCGGCCCGGTGGCCAAACTGGAGACCCTGCGCAGCCGCAGCGAGGTCATCCTCACCCGCGACCTGCACGGCCTCATGGTGGCGGTCTTCAGTTCGCCGTTTCACCTGACCTACTTCAAGGAACAAAACCCCGAGATAGAACTGCTGGATATCGCCAACTCGGCCTGATAGATAGCCCTCGGCTTTCTAAAATCCATTGGCTGCCCCGCACATTTTGCACCTTAAAGAATCAGGAATTTGCTTTCTCTGCGCCTCTATGTCTCTGTGATAAAGTTGCCTTAGGGCTTCAATGTCACAGAAAAATATTGTAAGATTGTCATAGTCATCGCACCGACTTGCACCGCCCAACGCTGGCTACCCCTACCCAGCGCACAGCCAAATGGAGGAGCGCCGCCGCCCATGCACGTCGAACTCCGGGACATTCGCAAGCACTTCGGCTCCGTCAAAGCCAACGACGGCATTTCGCTGGCCTTTGAGCCCGGCCGCATCTACGGCCTGCTCGGCGAAAATGGCGCCGGCAAATCCACCCTTATGAAAATCCTGGCGGGCTTCCAACCTGCCGATAGCGGCCACATCCTGCTGGATGGCCAGCCCGCCCACTTTGTCAACCCCGCCGCCGCCCTGCGCGCTGGCATTGGCATGGTCTATCAGGACCCGCTGGATTTCCCGCCCTTCACCGTGCTGGAAAATTTCCTGCTCGGCCAGGGCCGCCGTTTAGCCCTAAACTTCAAGCAGGCCAGTGCCGAGCTGAAAGACATCATGGCCCGTTATGGGTTCACTGTAGACCCGCAGGCCAACATCCAATCTCTCTCGCTGGGCGAACGCCAGCAACTCGAACTCGTGCGCCTGCTGGCTGGCGGCGCCCGCCTGCTCATTCTGGATGAACCCACTACCGGCATCTCCGCCGAGCAAAAAACCGCCCTCTTCACCTCCATGCGCCACATGGCCCGTCAGGAAAACCGCACCCTCATTCTCGTCAGCCACAAACTGGATGAAGTCCAGGAACTGTGCGACCATGCCTACGTCTTGCGCGCCGGGCAGTTCGCTGGTGAACACCCGCTGCCCTGCGACAACAACCTGCTGGTTGAGAAAATGTTCGGCCAGGTGCCGCGCCGTTCACCCCGCCCAGCCCTGCCTCTCGAAACCAGCCTGTTGGAACTCCAACAAGTCACCATCCGCACCCCGCGCCTCACGCTGAAAGACATTAACCTCACCATCCGCGCCGGTGAAGTCTTCGGCCTGGCCGGGTTGGAAGGCAACGGCCAGGAACTGCTGATGCAGGCCATCGCCGGACTCACGCCCATCGCCAGCGGCCGCCTGCGGCTCGCCGGGCGCGACATCACCCGTCACGCCTACCATCAAACCCTGGCCGATGGTGTCGCCTACATCGCCGCCGGCCGCCTTGAAGAAGGGCTGGTCGCTGGCCTCTCCCTCACCGAGCACATCGTCCTTTCGGCCCCACGCGCCAAACAGACTTTCTTCATCCGCTGGGAGGGCGCCCGCCGCGTCACCGCCGAGCGCATCCAG
>CAZEQN010000069.1:6043-11938 GCA_964514335.1 uncultured Anaerolineaceae bacterium | reverse complement strand
ATCATCCGGAATACAAAATCTATCAGGGTGTCCAGTCGTTCAATCAGCGCCGCCAGGGCCGCGCTCAACGTACCCGCAAACAGCACCCCAAGGGTAATGGCGATGAAGGCCTGACCGACTTTCGCCAGCAATTCAACAATCCGGTTGCGCTGCGGCAACTGGTTGGGGTGTTCTTTGGCCCCAAAGTGGAAATAGGCCAGGGTCGTAATCGTGCCAACCAGAATCAGGCTGCCATTCACCAGATAGCCAAACACCAGCCCCAGCTCGCCATTGCCCAGCGCCGCCGCCAGTTTTTCCGGGTTGAAGAAGCTGGTGGAGCCAGCCACCTGCGGTAGCAGCGTCCCCTGCACCGCACCGCTCACCGCCACCGCCGCCCCCACCCCCACCAGCAGCGCCGAGGCCGGGTTGCCCAGCACCGCCGTGCGCGGCGAGAGCTTGGTAAACAGCAGCAAAATCCAGAACAGCGGGATAACCAGCTCCTCCAGCGGCAGGTTCAGGAAAGCCGGCAGGAGAACCGTGTTCACTGCCACCGCCGCCGCATAACCGGCCGATACGCCAATGAACAGATGAATCGCCAACCGGAACAGGCCATTATCGCCAATGGCATAGGAGAAAACCAGAAACGTCAGCAGGGCGGCAATAAAGCCGCCAACCAGGTCACCGGCGTTCATGCCACACCGCCTTTGTTTCGTTTCAGGCCGCCCGCCAGGCTGCGGCTCAAACCCAGCCCGCCACCAATCAGCAGGCTGGCGACCACCACCACCAGCCCGGCGGTGTAAGCATCCCAGTAACGCCGCACGCGCAGTTCGCGGATGCTGGCTTCATAATACGCGCCGCCCCGCAGCCCGGCCACCAACCCCTGAATCTGGCTCGGCTCATTCTGCACATACGGCCACAGCAGCGGCTCGGCTTGCGCGCTGGATACCACCAGCAGCGGGGTCGTCCGACCGCTGATGGGGTCCACCAGCGCCGGCTGCACCTGCTCCACCCAGGCTCGGGCGGCATCCGGGTCGTCCGCCAGCACCACAATCGCGGCGAAGTCCCGCACCCGGAAAATGTTGGCAAAGGCCGTCTGGGCCCAGATATCGCTGCCATCCGGCAGGCGGTAGGTGATGGCGGTGCGCGGGTCGGTAGCCAGTTGCAGCAGGCCGGAGACGCCGCCCGGCAAATAGCCGAGGTTGTAATAATCCCGCCCGGCCTGATAATCCGGGTGGTTAATCCGCTGGCTGGTCGCCATGAGATTTTCAATCTGGGCCGGGCCGCTGGGCAGGCTGGAAATCAGCGCCAGCCGCGCCCCGCCGATAATAAGGTGGTCGATCAGGCCCATGGCGGCGGCTTCGACCTCGCCCGAAAATGCAGGTTGGTATTCCAGCGCCACCAGCACCAGCGAACCGGGTGGCAGGCCATTGACCACATCCAGAGCCGCTTGAATCTCGGCCGGGGTATTGCCGCCCGCCGTCTGTGGCAGGCCAATGAAGTTGCCCAGCAGCACCAGCGGCAGGGTCACCGCCACCATCAGCGTCAGGGCCAGCGCCACCTGCACCAGCCGTTGCGGCAGAGCGCTGGTCTTGCGGGTGGGGCGCACCGGGCGCACTTCTTCCGCCACCATTTGCGCCAGTTGCAGGCTGTAGCCGCGCTGGATTTCGCTCAATTGCAGGCCGCTGGCGGCGCTCGGTGGGCGGCCAAATTGCACAATCTCCGGCTCCGCCGGCAGCACGCCGGAAAGCCCGGCCAGCGGGCCGACCCGCTCGGCTTCGGCGGTTTCATCGTCCTGCAGGTCGGCGGCATCCACGCTCGCCACCGGCCGCATCTCCTGCAACCAGGAGGGCAGTTCGGCCGGGGCCAGGTCGCCGGTATCATCGTCAACCACTACCGGCCGGGCGGCCGGTTCGGGTTCCGGCGGCGGCGGCAGCGCATCTTCAGGCGAAATCTGCGCCAGCCAGTCCGGCAGTTCGCCTGAATCCAGTTTAAAAACTTCGGAGGCGGCTTCGTCATAATCGGAAGCAAAGGCGTTGGCTTCCACCGCTTCAGCATCCGGGCGGAACTCGGTCAGCCAGTTGGGCACATCGCTGCCCAGGCCCGGCTCACTTGCCAGCCCGGGGAATTCACTTTCAACCGCTTCAGCGGCTTCGCTGGCGGCGGCGGCAGCCCACTCTGGCAGGTCCGGGGTGGCTTCATCCTCCGGGCTGCTTTCTACGCCCGTCATCCAGGCTGGGGCGCTTTCGCCAGCCGGCGCGCCGGTCAGCCCCAGCCCCAGGCCGCTGCCGACCTCCTGCAACCAGTCCGGCTTGTCTTCCGGCTCGGGCAGCGGGAAGCCCGCCCCGCTCGCTGCGGGTTCATCGGCGGGCAGGTTCAAGCCCGCCATCCAGTCCCCGCCCGCATCGGAGGCGGGGGCCGCCGCCGGCTCGGCGGGGATGTTCAACCCGGCCAGCCAGTCGCCGCTGGCATCCGGCTCTTCCTCCGGCGCGTCCTGGGCTTTAAGCGTTTTCAGGCGGGTTTCAAAGTCCGGCCCGTCTTCATCCAGCGGCGGCAACGAGCCGCTTTCGCGCGCCCGAATCGGCTCCAGCCAGTCGGCGCTTTCTTCGGCTTGCGGCTCAAAACTGATGGGCTGGATGGGCGGCGGCGGTTCTTCATTCGGGGCGCGCCCTTCCGAGGTGCGGATATTCGCCAGCCAGTCCGGCACATCTTCATCGTCCTCATCGCCCAGCGCGTCAAACAGGCCGCCAGCGGGAGCCGCCGGGGTTTCAGGGGTGGCGGCCGCCAGCCAATCCGGCGCATCGTCCTCGGGTTCCGGGGCGGGCGGGTTGCTCGCCGCGGACGCGTTGAGGTCGCTCAACCAATCCGGGAGGTTATCGTCGTCGTCTGCAAAGCCCATAATCGTCTCGTACTCCGTCAGCCGCCGTACGGCCGGTCAGCGGCCAGCAACGCCCGCAAACCGGTGGCAATCGTACCCAGGCTCACCCCAATCAGAATGCCGCGCCCGCCTGCGCCTGCCAGCGTGTTGGCCAGCCACGGGCGCAGGCCATCGCCCAGCGGGCCGCTGCCCAGCAGGGCCAGCACGGCCGCCACCCAGAACAGAATCGCAAACAGGTCAGTGCGGCGCGCCAGCAAACGCGCCCCCGCCAGCGTGAGCGTAACCGCCAGCACCGCCATCAGGCTGGTTTCCACCGGCAGGTGGATGTAGCGGAACAGCCATTGTGGAGCGGCGGCCTCCGGCCCCAGCCACACCGTAATTACAAACGTCAGGAACAGCGCCACCAGCATCACAAACGAATACAGCGCGTTGCGGCTGCCACCCCGCAGTTTGGTGAAATGCACGGCGCCCAGGTTCAGTACGCCCAGCATCAAACCCGCGGCCGCCACCAGCATCACCCAGCCCAGCAGGGTGGCGCGCAGGTCTTCCAGCCCGAACAGGATGGAAAACAACACCAGCCAGCCGCCCAGCAGGGCGACCGCCGTGGAAAGCGGAGCGCGCAGATTGCCTTTCATTGGAAGAACCCGCCCAGCAAACCTAAAATAGAGCCGCCCAGCAGCGCTGCCACCACCAGCCAGCGCGCCAGGTCCTGGGCGTGCAAACTGGCCACATGCAGCGGGCCGGCATCCAGGTAGGCGCCGCCGGCGTACAGTTCCTCGCCCACCAGAAATTCGCTGGCGGTGGCATACAGAGCCGCCTGGCCGGGCAGATTATCGCTGCCCGCCAGTGAGAATATCTGGCCGCGCTCGGAGGCCACCGTCAGCAGGCCGGCCTCGGCCCCGAAGGTCCCGGCCAGCAGGCTGGCAGAGACATCATCGTCTCTAATCATGTGAATCGTCCCGGCGGCATAGGCAAACGGCGTCAGCCCGCTCACCCGCCCCAGGCTGTTTTCATACGCCCCAAACAGGCTTAACTGGTCATAGGTGGCGCGCAAGGTGTCCTGCGCCAGAATCGCCAGCAGGCCATCGCCGGCGCTGGCCACCGGCGGGTTATCGCTTTCCGAAGCCACCGCCGCAATCCGCCGCAGCATACTCAAACCCACCAGGGCCGCCGCGCTCTGCGGGCTGGTGATATCACTGCGGCCCAGGGCCACATGCAGCCGCGAGCCATCTTCCACCGCCAGTTCAATCACGCCCTGCAGGCGGTAAAAGGCAGGGATGTCGCGCAGATTCTTTTCGCGGCGGTTGCGCCCCAGAAATGCCAGGGCCAGCAACGCCCCGGCAAACAAAACCACCACCAGCAATAGTGCGAAGTTCATCGCGACTCCGTCCGTAAGGACTGCACAAAAGCCCGCGTGTACTGTGGGTCTTCCAGCACAGCCGCCAGCGTCGTCAGCCCGTCCTCCGCCAGCCAGCCCCGCAGCAGCGGCTGGCCGATGTACACCAACTGCGCCCCCAGCAGGTTAAGCGGGCCGGTGGCTTCCAGCAACGCCGCCACGGCCTGGTCCAGGCCAAGGGCCTGCAGGCGGGCGGTCCACTGCTGAAGGATTTCCGGGCGGTCAGGCAAGGTGAGCTTCTCCTGTGCGAATCGTTAAGCAGGAAAACCGCCCGGGCAAACGGGCGCTTTCCTGTGGCTATTTGGATTTTATAGGGGGCAGGGAGGCTGGTCAAGCGAATTCGGCAGTCAGTCTCCTTTTAAGCGTCCGGCCGCCTGTGCAATTGCCCGGCATGCGGTAAGATTCGCCCATGCACCATTTTGAGCCTCCCCGCCGCCGCGGCCTGCTGGCCCATCTGGGCCTGTTGGCCGGGTGTTTGGGCGCCAGCGCCACCTTCTTCAGCCTCGCCACCCGCAGCGCCCTGGGCCTCGGTTTCGTGCTGTTGCTGCTGGGGGCGCTGGCCTGCGCCCTGCCGCTGCCGCTGGTGGGCTACCGGCTGGCGGCCCTGATGCGCGGCGGGTATGAAGTCAGCCGCGACGGCCTGCGCCTGCACTGGGGCTGGCGCGCCGAAGACATTCCCATTCACGCCATCCTGTGGGCCGAGCTGGCCGAAGACCTCGTCCAGCCGCTGACCCTGCCGCGCCTGCGCTGGCCGGGCGCCCTGGTGGGCAGCACCCGCCACCCGGATGCCGGCGAAGTCGAATTCATGGCCGCTGAAGCCGAGAGCCTGATTGTGGTCGGCACCGCCGAGCGTACCTATGCCATTTCACCCGCCGACCCGGCGGCGTTTCTGCGCACGTACCAGATCGAGCTGGAACGCGGCAGCCTCGCCCCGCTTAAGCCCTGGTCAGCCCGGCCGGATTTTCTACTGGCCGATGTCTGGCAAATCCCGCTGGCACGCGGCTTCCTGCTGACGCTCATTTTGCTTAACCTGCTGCTGTTCGTGTGGGTCGGCCTGGCGGTGCCCGGCCTGGAGACCGTCTCGCTCGGCTATACCCCCAGCGGCGCGCTGGAAAACCCGGTGCCGGCCGCCCAACTCTTTCTGCTCCCGGTGGTCAACCTTGGGCTGGGGCTGGCCAGCCTGCTGGTCGCCAGCGCCTACCATCGCCAGCGCGCCGACCATCCTCTGGCCTATGCCCTGTGGGGCGTAGCGAGTCTCTCCAGCCTGCTGTTTGTCGTGGTGGTGTACGTTATCCTGTTTAATGCGTGAGTTATCCACATGAAAACATTGGTTATCCACAGTTTTTGCCCGCTTATCCCCAGTTTTTCCCCTCTTTTGGAGGACTTTTCCCGATGATGCCTTTTTCACTACCCCAACTGGCGCTCGGCTTTGGGCTGGCAGGTTTCGTAGGGCTGGCCGCCTGGCGCGCCCGCGCCCTGGCCCCCAGCGGGGCGCTGGCCGCCGCCGGTGTGGGTGGACTGCTCTTCGGTTTCGGCGGTTGGGGTGGGGCAGCGCTCCTGCTGGCTTTCTTTATCTCCTCCAGCGCCCTCTCGCGGCTGTTCAGCGCCCGCAAAACCGACCTGGCCGAGAAGTTCGAGAAGGGCA
>CAZEQN010000069.1:0-6033 GCA_964514335.1 uncultured Anaerolineaceae bacterium | reverse complement strand
ACTGGGCCCAGGTGCTGGCCAACGGCGGGGTGGCGGCCTTCCTCGCCGCCCTGCTGCCGCTCTTCCCGAACGCAGCCTGGCCGTGGCTCGGTCTGGCGGGCGCGCTGGCCGCCGCCAACGGCGACACCTGGGCGACCGAACTCGGCACCTTGAGCCGGGCGACCCCGCGCCTCATCACCACCGGCCGCGCCGTGCCGCGCGGCACCTCTGGCGGCATCACCCTGCCCGGCACACTGGCCGCCCTGGCGGGCGCGGGGCTTATCGGCCTGCTGGCTGGACTGTTTCTGCCCGGCGCGGGCTTCTTCCCCATTCTGCTGGCGGTCAGCTTCGGCGGCCTCGGCGGCTCCTTCGTTGATTCGCTCCTCGGCGCCACCGTGCAGGGCATCTACCGCCACCCAAAAGACGGCCGCGAAACGGAAAAACGCCCCGGCCCCGCCGCCCAACCGGTACGCGGCTGGGCGGCGATTAATAATGATGTGGTAAATTTCCTTGCCACCCTGGCTGGCGCATTGCTGGCCATCCTGCTGGGCGGCGGGCTGGCCTGAACTGGCCGCCCCTGCACTTGAAAGGAACTCGTCCCGTGCCCGATTATCGCATCCCGATGTCCGCCCCTGACCTCACCGACGCCGAGCGCGCCGCCGTGCTGGCCGTGTTGCACACCCCCCACTTGAGCATGGGGCCGGAATACCTCGCCTTTGAGCAGGCCGTCGCTGAACGCATCGGCGTACGGCATGCCATTTCGGTCAACTCCGGCACCGCCGGCCTGCACCTGTGCGTGCGCGCCGCCGGCATCGGCCCCGGCGACCTCGTCCTCACCACGCCCTTCTCCTTCATGGCCTCCAGCAACGTCCTGCTCTATGAAAACGCCGTGCCGGTCTTTGTGGACGTGGACCCGCTGACGGGCAACATGGACCCGGCTCTGGCCGCCGCCGCCAGCGCCGACCTGCAAACCGGCGGGGCCGCCGCCCGCCGCTGGCTGCCGCGCCGCGGCGCAAACGCAGACGCGCCCCTCAAAGCCCTGCTGCCGGTGGACGTCTTCGGCCAGCCCGCCGACTATGACGCCCTGCGTCCCGCTGCCGTTGGCTTGAAAATCATCGAAGACTCGTGCGAGGCCATCGGCGCCCAATACTATGGCCGCAATGCGGGAACGCTCGGCGATAGCGCCGTGTTCGCCTTTTACCCCAACAAACAGATGACCACCGCCGAAGGCGGCCTGATTCTCACCGATGATGACGAAGCCGCCACCCTGATGCGCGCCCTGCGCAACCAGGGCCGCGCCCCGGGCGATACCTGGCTGCAACATACCTACCTCGGCTACAACTACCGGCTGGATGAATTGAGCGCCGCCCTCGGGCGCGTCCAATTCGGGCGGCTGGAAGAACTGCTCGCCAAACGCCAGCGGGTCGCCAACTGGTACGCCACCCACCTGGAGGACCTGCCGGACGTAGAACAACCACACATCGCCGCCAGTACCACCCGCATGTCCTGGTTCGTGTATGTCGTGCGTTTGCCCGCCAACCGGCGCGATGCGGTCATCGCCGCACTGGAAGCCGAGGGCATCCCCGCCCGGCCCTACTTCGCCCCCATCCACCTTCAGCCCTTCATGATGGAACGCTTCGGCTACCAGCCCGGCGACTTTCCCATCACCGAAGACCTCGGCCAGCGCGGCCTGGCCCTGCCGTTCAGCAGCGTGATGACCGAAGCCGAGGTCGCCGATGTGTGCGCCGCTCTCGGCCGGGCGCTGGGGTAAGCGATAGCCTCTACCCCTCCTTTGCACTATAATTCTGTCAGAGGTATTTGCATGGCCCTATCTGAAGTCCACCCCAATCTGACGCTCCCGCAAGCTGAACTGCGCGCCTTCTGCCGCCGCTACCATGTGCAGCGGCTGGCGCTGTTTGGCTCGGTTCTGCGCGCCGATTTCAGCCCGGAAAGTGACATCGATGTGCTGGTGCAATTTCAACCTGCCACCCGTGTCGGCTTTCTCACGCTGGCCAAAATGCAGAACGAACTGGCCGACCTCTTCGGCCGCCCGGTTGACCTTATCCCCATGCAGGGCCTGAAAGCCGTCATTCGCGACGAGGTACTTTCCAGCAGTGTAGAAGTGTATGCGGCCTGAACGCCTGTACCTGACCGACATTCTGGAAGCCGCAAACTCCATCGAGAACTTTTGTGGCCCCGTAACCTTTGAACAGTTTGAAACCGAAGACATGCGCCGCAGCGCGGTATTGCAGAAACTCATCGTGATAGGCGAGGCAGCCGCCCGCCTGCCCGCGGACTTTGCTCGCCAGCATCCCACCGTACCCTGGGCCGAGATTGCCGCTTTTCGCAACATCGCTGTGCATGAATATTTCGCGATTCAATGGGAAATCGTCTGGGAAACCGCCACCCGGGAAGTCCCTCTGCTGGCCGAACAGATACGCGCCCTGCTTTCCCAAATCTCTGATTAATAGTCATTCCAAAAGTTAAAAGCGAACGGAGCAGGCCTTTCGGTCTGCTCCGTTCTGGTTTCAGGGCTCGAGGAGAGAGGGACACCGAATTGAGGAGGATCTACCAGTAAATGGGAAAGGTCACCCTGAAACACGTCCAACCTCATCCACAAGTATACTGGCTTTCTCTGTTTTGTCAAGTATTTTTCTATATTTTGTAAAATAATCGCGTGGCCTGCTTTTTCGACCCGCGCCCGCCCTTTCCCACAAACCTGCATTGTCCATTACAATCGCCCGCATGCCCACTGGCCTCACCGACCTCACCCTGCCCAACGGCCTGCGCGTCCTGCTGCGCGAGATCCACACCGCCCCGCTCATCAGCCAGTGGCTGTGGCTGCGGGTCGGCTCGCGCGATGAACTCCCCGGCCGTACCGGCGCTTCGCACTGGGTCGAGCACATGCTCTTCAAAGGCACGCCCCGCTTCCCCGGCGGCGAGCTGGACAAAGCCATCTCGCGCCGCGGCGGGGTGTGGAACGCCATGACCTATCTGGACTGGACCGCCTACTACGAAACCCTGCCCGCCGCCGAAATCGACCTCGCCCTCGAAATGGAAGCCGACCGTCTGCTCAACGCCGCCTTCGCCGCGCCGGACGTCGAATCCGAGCGCACCGTCATCATCTCCGAACGGCAGGGCAACGAAAACAGCCCGCTCTTCAAACTGGATGAGGCCATCCAGAACGCTGCCTTCACCACCCACGGCTACCAGCATGAAATCATTGGCAGCCGCGCCGACCTGGAACGCATGACCCGCACCGACCTCTACGACCATTACCGCGCCTACTACACCCCCGCCAACGCCGTCCTCGCCCTTGCCGGAGATTTCGACACCCCCGCCCTGCTGGCGCGCATTGAAGACCTCTACGGCCGCCTGCCCGCCGGGCCGCCGCCCCAACGACCCCAGCGCCCGGAGCCGCCCCAGACCGAACCCATCCGCCTCACCGTAACCGGCCCCGGCGAAACCACCTTCCTGCACCTGTGCGTGCGCGCCCCGGCCGCCAGCCACCCGGACTTCTATCCTTTCATGGCGCTGGATAGCCTGCTCACCGGCCCCAGCAACCTCAACATGTTCGGCGGCGGCCTCTCCAACCGCACCAGCCGCTTGTACCGCGCCCTGGTGGAAGGCGAAATCGCCGTCAGCGTCGCCGGCGGCCTGCAGGCCACCCTCGACCCCTTCCTCTACACCATTCACCTCACCCTCAACCCGCGCCACAGCCCCGCCAGCGCCGAAGCCGCCCTGCTGACCGAACTGGAGAAACTGCTGGCCGCCCCGCCCGAGCCGGCTGAACTGGCCCGCGCCGTCAAGCAGGCCCGCGCCCTGTTTGCCTACGGCAGCGAAAGCATCACCAATCAGGCCTTCTGGCTCGGCTTCTCCGAAATGCTCGGCGGCATCGCCTGGTTTGACACCTACCTGGACCGCCTCGCCGCCGTCACCCCGGAGGATGTCTGGCGCGTGGCCCGCGAATACTTCGCCCCCGCCCGCCGTATCCTCGGTGTGTATCAGCCGGATGGCACCCCCCTGCCGGACGAGGACGCCGAATGAGCGCCCCGGCCGTGCCCGGCCCGCAGGATATCCTGCGCCGCCAACTGCCCAATGGCATCGTGCTGCTCGCCCGCCGCAACCCGGCCAGCCCCTCGGTGGCGGTCAGCGGCAGCCTGCCGGTTGGCGCGCTCTACAACCCGCCCGACAAACTCGGCCTGGCCGATTTCACCGCCGCCGCCTTAATGCGCGGCACCCAGACCCGCAGCATGCACGCCATCTATGACCTGCTCGAAGGCGCCGCCGCCAGCCTCGGTTTCAGCGGCGGCACGCACACCACCGGCTTCTCCGGCAAGTGCCTCGCCGAAGACCTGCCCGCCCTGCTCGGCCTGCTGGCCGAAGCCCTGCGCCAGCCGGCCTTCCCGCCCGAACAGGTCGAAAAACTGCGCGCCCAGTTCCTCACCGGGCTGGCCCTGCGCGCCCAGGACACCGCCGACCGCGCCGGCCTGGCCTTTGACGAACTGGCCTACCCTGACCACCCCTACCGCTTCCCGGAAGAAGGCCACCCCCACACCGTCAGCGCCATCACCCGCCAGGACCTGGCCGATTTTCACGCCGCACACTACGGCCCGCGCGGCCTGCACCTCGCCATCGTCGGCGGTATCGAACCGACCGCCGCCCTGGATGCCGTCGAAGCCGCCCTCGGCGACTGGCGCAACCCGGCCCAGCCCGCCGAGCCCAGCCTGCCGCCCGCCCCGCCCCCGCCCGCCGAAGTCCGCCGCCGCGAACTCGTGCCCGGCATGAGCCAGAGCGACATCGTCCTCGGCGCGCCCGGCCCGGCCCGTTCCGCCCCGGACTACCTCGCCTGCGCCCTCGCCAACGATGTCCTCGGCGTGTTCGGCATGATGGGCCGGGTGGGCGAGAGTGTGCGCGAACAGGCCGGCCTGGCCTACTACGCTGGCAGCAGCCTGGGCGGCAGCCTCGGCCCCGGGCCGTGGACCGTCAGCGCCGGGGTGGACCCACGCAATGAGGAACAGGCGATTGACCTCATCAAAGCCGAAATTCGCCGCCTCGTCACCGAACCCATCACCCCCGCCGAACTGGCCGACTGTCAGGCCGCCCGCGTCGGCAGCCTGCCGCTTTCGCTTGAATCGAATGCGGGCGTGGCCGGCTCGCTCTTGAGCATGGAAAAGCACAACCTCGGCCTGGACTACTTCCAGCGCTACCCCGACCTCATCCGCGCCATCACCCCCGAGCACGCCCTCGCCGCCGCCCGGCATTACCTCGACCCCGACCGCCTCGCCATCGCCACCGCCGGCCCACCCCGCACAAAATAGAAGATTCATCGCTAACGCCTGTAGGGGCGGGTTTGAAACCCGCCCTCCCGCCCCCCGTAGCCTGGCCCCTCGTGGGCGTCGCCCTTTCCCTCCACCCCTCTTCCCCTCGTCATTGCGAGCAGGACGAAGTCCAACGAAGCAATCTCCATCCCCACTTAATGGCATAATACCCCCATGCTTTGCACCGGCGTAGACATGATTGAAGTAGAACGCATCCGTGCTGCCGTAGCGCGCCACGGCGAGCGCTTCACCCAGCGCATCTACACCCCGCGCGAATGGGCGCTCTTCGGCCAGAATACCGCCTCGCTGGCCGCCCGCTGGGCCGCCAAGGAAGCCGTGGCCAAAGCCCTCGGCACCGGCATTGGCACGGTCGAATGGCTGGAAATTGAAATCCTGCGCGGGCCGGACAAAGAACCCGAACTGCACCTGCACGGCAAAGCCCAGGCCCTCGCCGAGCAAAAAGGCCTGTGCAACTGGTCCTTGAGCATCAGCCACACCCATGACCATGCCATCGCCTTCGTCGTCGCCGAGCGCCACCCGCCCGCCTGACCCTGTTTGTGATTGCTGGCGAATGGGATGGGGGATATGACAAAACATATGACATAGTGACACCCCCCTTTTAAATAATGTCATATCGTGTCATATTTGTCCTATGTTTTTGTAAAGGGCTTGACGGGAAAAGCGGTAATTGGTAACTGGTAAGCGAAAAAAGCAGCCCATGCAAAGTAAGTTG
>CAZEQN010000068.1:962-11984 GCA_964514335.1 uncultured Anaerolineaceae bacterium | reverse complement strand
CACGGCCCCTCTGTTGTAAATTTCGCCAACCACCCGCCCCAAAATGATATACTCGCGGCATGGACCTGCAACTGACCGGCAAACGCGCCCTCATCACCGGCGCCAGCCAGGGCCTCGGCTACGCCGCCGCCCACCTGCTGGCCGCCGAAGGCTGCGCCGTGGCGATTAACAGCCGCGACCCGCAGAAAATCCGGGCCGCGGCCGAAACCATCACCGCTGAAACCGGTGCACCCGCCCACGCCCTGCCCGCGAACCTCGCCGACCCGGCCGCCATCACCCAACTGGTGGCAGATGCCGCCGCGGCCCTCGGCGGGCTGGACCTGCTGGTCACCAACGCCGGCGGCCCGCCCTCTGGTCCGTTTGAAGCGCTGGACGATGCCGCCTGGCAGTCCGCCATTGACCTCTCGCTGATGGCGCACGTGCGCCTCATTCGGGCCGCCCTGCCACACCTGCGCCAATCGCCCGCTGCCAGCATCCTGACGATTACCTCGTACTCCGTCAAGCAACCCATCCCCAATTTGATGCTCTCCAACAGCATCCGCCTCGCCACCATCGGCCTCACCAAGACCCTCTCGCAGGAACTCGGCCCGGAAGGCATCCGCGTCAACTCCATTTTGCCCGGCTGGACTGAAACCGAGCGCGTCCACGAACTGATGGCCGCCCGCGCCGCCCGCAGCGGTGAAACCCCCGCCGAGCAACTCGCCCGGCAGGCCCGCGAAAGCGCCCTCGGCCGCATGGCAACGCCCGAAGAATTCGCCCGCGCCGCCGTTTTCCTGCTTTCGCCCGCCGCTTCGTACATCACCGGCGTTATGCTGCCGGTGGATGGCGGCATCGTAAAAGGCACGTTGTAAGACAGGTTGATAGGTAAACAGGTACACAGGTAGACAGGTAGACAGGGAAACAAGCAACGCCATCAGCCATATACTCCAAAGCGATAATTACCAGTAACCATTTACCAATTACGAACCCCATGACCAAACCCCAATGCTGTGGCATCGAGCAGATGTTTGATGACAAGACCGCCCAGGCCGACCTCAAAGAGTACCTGAAAAAGGGGCCATCCAAAGCCACCCGCACGCTGATTGAGCAGGTCAGCGCCGGTGGGCTGGCGGGCCTGCGCTTGCTGGATATCGGCGGCGGGATTGGCATGATTCATCATGAGTTGCTGCCGCGCGGCCTGGCGGCTGTCACCCATGTGGATGCGTCCAGCGCCTACCTCGCCACCGCCCGTGCCGAAACCGAACGCCGCGGCCACGCCGAGCGCGTCGAGTTCCAGTTCGGCGATTTTGTAGACCTCGCCCCCACCCTCGCCCCGGCCGACATCGTCACCCTCGACCGCGTCATCTGCTGCTACGACGATATGCCCGCCCTGGTGCGCGCCTCGGCCGCCCTCGCCCGCCGCCGTTACGCCATCGTCATTCCGCTGGATGCGGGCTGGATTCAGGCGATTGGCCGCATCGCCAATTTCTTTCTGCGGGTGTTCACCAAAAACCCCTACCGCCTGTTCATCCACCCCACCGCTGAAATTGAACGCCTGCTGGCCGAGCAGGGTTTGCAGCGCACCTTCACCAAACGGCACAGCTTCTGGCAGGTGCTGGTTTACCAGCGCGCCTGACACATGCAGCCCGCCTTCTGGCCAACTCTCACCATCGTCGCCCTCACCTATCTCGGCGTGGCCATTGGCCGCTGGCCGCGCCTGCGCGCCAACCGCACCACCATTGCCCTCATGGGCGTGGGGCTGCTGCTGGTGACGCGCCAGGTGGCCTTCGTCGACCTCGGCAATTTTCTGGATATTGACACCCTCGTCATCCTATTGAGCATGATGATTTTGAATGCCAATCTACGTCTGGCAGGCTTCTTTGACCTCGCCGCCCAATCCCTGCTGCGGCTGGCGCACAGCCCGCGCCAGTTGCTGGCCCTGCTGCTGGCGGCCTCCGGCCTGTTGAGCGCCTTCTTTCTGAACGACACCATCTGCCTGATGTTCACCCCGCTGGTGGTCAGCCTGGCGCAACGCCTCGGCCGCAACCCCCTGCCCTACCTGATTGGCCTGGCCACCGCCGCCAATGCTGGTTCGGTCGCCACCCTGACCGGCAACCCGCAGAACATGATTATCGGTATCGCCTCCGGTATCCCCTACCTGGAATTTACACTGGCCCTCGCGCCCATCGCTCTGCTCTCGCTGGCGGTGATCTGGAGCATTCTGGTCTGGCTGTACCCGGCCGAGTTCGCCCGCGCCCCGCTGGCGGTGCCGGCCGGGGAACCGGCGGCCACCCTGCGCCCGCTGCTCCTCAAGAGTGTGCTGGTCAGCGGTGGGCTGCTGGTCGCCTTTCTGCTCGGCGCGCCAATTGCCGAGGCGGCTTTTCTGGCGGCCTGCCTGCTGCTCTTCACCCGCCGGGTGCAGCCCGAAACGGTCTTTCGCGAGTTCAACTGGGAATTGCTGCTGTTCTTTGCCGCCCTGTTCGTGGTGACCGGCTCGCTGGAAGCCAACGGCGTGGCCGAGAGCCTGTTTCACGCCCTGAACCTCGGCCCGCAGACCGGCGTGGCGGCCTTCGCGGCCCTGACCGCCATCTTGAGCAACGCCGTCAGTAACGTCCCGGCGGTGCTGCTGCTGCGGCCGGTGGTTGCCAGCCTGCCCAGCCCGGAGGCCGGCTGGCTGGCGCTGGCGGCCATCTCCACCCTGGCGGGCAACCTCACCCTGCTCGGTTCAGTCGCCAATCTCATCGTCGCCGAGCTGGCGGCTGGGCGCGGCGTGCGCCTGTCGTTTGGCGAGTATGTACGCGCCGGCATCCCCATCACCCTGGTTACGCTGGCGCTGGCTACCGGCTGGCTGGCGCTGTTCGTCTGGCCCTGATATTGCCGCAATTCTCCTCGACCCACCATATAGCAAACAAGGGCGACCGGTTGGTCGCCCTTGCGTTTACTGCCATTTCAGGCTGAGCGGTTTTACCCGCCCGGGTTCTGCGGGCCGTTGAACGGGCCAAACCCCGGCCCATGTCCGGGCCCATGCCCGGGGCCGTGCCCCGGCCCAAACGGGTGGTTCGGCATCAGGCTGCCCATCTCGCCGGCGATCACGCGGGTCGCCAGCAGGCTGCCATCGGCCTGTTCTTCCACCACCGCCATGGCGTGCATGCCCACTTCAATCTCGCCCAGGCTGCCGACCTGCCCACCGTAGACCGTATCTGCATTGACCATCACGATGATTTCATCGCCGCGCCAGTTCTGCAGGGTGAGGCTGTTCACGCTGGTGGCAATCACCTCGCCGCCGGCGCGCGGGCCGCGCAACATGCCGGGTTCAAAGTCGCTCGGCAGCAGCCGCACGGTCACGGCCGTCCAGGTGTCGTCCTCGTTCTGTTCGGCCCGGCCGCCGACCCACTGGCCGACTGCCAGGTCGCTGAAGGCCGCCTCGCTGCCATCAAAATTCAGGAACACGGTGTCTTCGGTAACGAGGATGGTGCGCTCGCCCAGCGGGTTGCTGACTGTGAACGAGTCGTCTCCCAGAGCGATGATTTCGCCCAGGTGCAGGCCGCGCCCCGGCCGGCCATCTGGCCCACCCGGCCCCTGGCCCTGCGCCAGCGCCGGGGTGGCCACGGCGGCCGCCAGCCCCAAAACCAGCCATACGATAAAACTTTTCTTAATCATCAGGCACCTCCATGTGCTTGGGTTGCGGTTCGGTTGGTTGAACCACTTTCAGGATAGCGGAGACCTGTGAAGAGAGTGCTATCGGATTGTAAAAAAGTTGTAAAACGAAAAAACCTCCCGGAGGTTGTTCGGCAGAATCCAACGATTGAAGGGCAACCTCCGGGAGGTTTGCGATTCATCCCAGACAGCGGGCTTTAGCCCGCTGCGGCGCAGGAAATCCACCACTCCCTAAACGAAAAACCTCCCGCAGGGGGAGGTTTTTTCTCTATTTAGCGTCTGCGCCCACCGCCGCGCGGCCGATTGTCGCGCCGCCGCTCGCCGCCACCCTCACCTTCTTTTCGGCTGGTTGTGCCAATCGGCGGAAGTTCCTGGGGCTGGTGTTGGGCGGTGTGGTAAGTATCATCCAGCAGCATCGTCAGCAGGGCGCGGCCGTCCTCGCTCGCCAGCAGGTCTTCCAGCAGCGGCTCAAAGCGCCGCATGCGCTCAATCTGCAGGCGGTCGCGGTCGCGCATGCGCTGTTCCAGTACAGCTGTCAGGCGCTGGCTCACAATGCTGGCTACATCATCATCGGTTGGCATATCGCGCTCCTCAAAGTTAATTTTATAGGCGCCCTGCACCCGGCGCATCAGCCGCATTTCATCATGCCCGGCCAGCGTAATGGCCGTGCCGGTGGCGCCCGCCCGGCCGGTACGCCCGGCGCGGTGGATGTACAGTTCATGGTCTTCAGGCAATTCGTACTGGAAGACGTGCGAAAGTTCCGGGATGTCAATGCCGCGCGCCGCCACATCCGTGGCCACCAGAAAACGCAGCACGCCATCCCGCACGCGTTGCAGCACCTGTTCGCGCTTGTTCTGCGAGAGGTCGCTGCTCAATTCATCGGCATTGTAGCCAAAGCGTTGCAGCACCCGCGCCACATAGTGCACCCGGTCTTTGGTGTTACAGAAAATAATCGCCTGGACCGGGTTTTCCAGTTCAATCAACCGTACCAGAATGCGGTCTTTTTGCATCGAAGGCACGGTGTAGAGCACATGCTGGGTGTCGCTGACATGCACCTGGTCGCGGCTAAGCGAGAGAAAGCCGGGCTCATCCAGAAACTGCCCGGCCAGCCGTTGCACATGCGGCGGATAAGTGGCCGAGAACATGGCCGCCGTGTATTCGGTCTTGGGCAGAAAACGTTGCAGGCGCACCATATCCGGGTAAAAGCCCATCGAGAGCATGCGGTCGGCTTCGTCAAAAATCAGCACCTGCAAATCAGCCAGCGTCAGGCTGCCTTTGAGCAGGTGGTCCAGAATGCGGCCCGGCGTCCCCACCACCAGATGCGCGCCTTCCTTAAAGGCCTTGATTTGCGGCCCGTAGGCCGTGCCGCCATACACCGGCACTACCCGCAGGCCGGAGTCGCCTGCCAGCAGGCGGGCTTCATTGGCCACCTGGGTGGCCAGCTCGCGCGTCGGTACCAGGGCCAACGCCTGGCAGGTCGCTTCGGCGGTGTTCACCCGCTCGATAATGGATAACACAAACGCCCCGGTCTTGCCGCTGCCGGTACGCGCCTGAATCATCATATCCCGCCCGGCGGTCAGGTACGGGATGCCATAAGCCTGCACCGGCGAGAGGCTCGGCCAGCCGGCCCGGCTTACCGCCGCCTGCATGGTGGGCGAGAGGTCTGCCAGCCCAACCGGTGGCAGTGGGTTTTCCGGTTCCAGAAAGTGTTCGTTGGTGGTTTCAACAGTCGTCATAGTGCATTCTCGTTCAGCGGATAACATCGCCAAAAAAATCGATCGGTCGTTGCAGTTCCGCCAGCGGCACTGGCTCAGCCTGCCACAGGCGGTAGAGTTGCAGGGCGCGGCGGCGCAGCCAGGCCTGGTCGGTGGGCGGCAGCAGGGGCAGGGCCGGGTCATCCAACTCATCAAAGGTGAACCAGCGCACCTCGGAACCGGCCATGTCATCGCCCGCGCTGGCCGCCCCGCCGCGCGCCGCCAGCAAGAGCGAGAGGCTTAGCATGTAGTGATTGTTGTCGTCAAACCGAAAGGTGGCGGTATGCAGCGCGCCCAGCGGCTGCACCTGCAAGCCGGGCCCGGCTTCTTCGGCCACTTCGCGCAGGGCGGCCTGCCACACGGTTTCTTCGGCTTCCAGCGCCCCGCTGATGACTTCCCAATGGGTACGGCGCGGGTGCTTGAAAAGCAGCAGGCGTTCCTGTTCGTCAATCACATAGGCCACCACCGCCCCCGGCGAGGTGGCAAATTCACGCGTGCCACGGACATTCGGCACGCGCGGTTGCTGGTTGGGCATGGGTCTATTGTACAACAGGCCCGCCATCCCTGCCCGTGATAGAATCCGGCCGCACCACGGCGCTCAATACCCCTTACCAATTACCAGTTACGCTTTACTTTCCATGCTCAAAACCAACATCCTCTCCTCCTACCGCGACGTTCCCAAACTTACCTACCTGACCGGCCTCTCACACCTGCTGCTGGAAGTGTGCTTCAACATCCTGCCGGTCGTATACCCGGTGCTGATTGCCGTGCTCGGCCTGACCTACGGCCAGGTGGGTACGCTGGCCCTGGTCGCCAGCACCAGCACCACCCTCATCCAGCCTGCTTTCGGCGTGCTAAGCGACCGCCTCAACCGCCGCGGCATGATTGTCGCCAGCCTGGCCTGGATTGGCAGCCTGATGGCCCTCGTTGGCTATACGCAAACTTACTGGCTACTGGCGGTCTTCATCGGGCTGGCCGGGCTGGGGTCGGCGTCCTTCCATCCGGCGGCCGCCGCCCTGGTGGGCAGCATCCCCAACCAGCGGCGCGGCACTTCCATGGCGGTCTTTTCGGTTTCCGGTAATCTCGGCGTGGCCTTCAGCCCCTTGCTGATGGGTCTGCTGCTCTCCCGCTGGGGGTTGCCCGGCACCGGCGCGCTGGCGCTGGTCGGCCTCGGTTCGGCCGCCCTGCTGGCATGGCAGTTCCGGGCTGTGGGGCACAGCGCCCGCCCGGCCGCGCCCGCTGACCCCACCCGGCCGCTTGCCGCCCAGACCAGTTCCCGCCTGGCGCTGGCGCTGGTGGTGCTGTTCGTGATGGCGCGCTCCTGGTTTCAGGGGTCGCTTTACACGTATATGCCCAGTTATCTGGAAGAAAGCGGCTACAGCCTGGAGCAGGCCGGGGCGTTGTTCTCGGTTTTGCTTTTCTCCGCCAGCCTCGGCAGTTTGCTGGGCGGCCCGCTAAGCGATACTCTCGGCCGCATCCGGCTGGTCGCCATTACCCTTGCCCTGCTCGGCCCCAGCGCCTGGCTGGCGCTGCACACCGGCGGCGCATTGCAAATCCTGTTTCTGATTACCACCGGCGCATTGCTGGGGGCATCGATTCCGATTGGCCTGATCCTGGCGCAGGAAGCCTGGCCCACAGGCACCGGGCTGGCCTCTTCGCTGGCGATGGGCCTCGGCTGGCTGCCTTCCGGCATTGGCGCCTGGGCCCTCGGCCTGCTGGCCGACCGCACCAGCCTGCCGGCCGCCATGAATCTGCTGGCTTTCATCCCCGCGATCAGCCTGGCCTTTGCGCTGGGTTACGCCTGGCAACAACGCCGCCAGTCCCATTAAAAAGTTCTGGCCGCGTTTTGGCAACGCGGCCAGAGGGGATGGGAGATAGAGTGTTTCAGATTGGACGGCACTCCAGACCTGGAAACCCTCTTTGAATAAGAACGAATCACCAGGCGTTTCTGTTACGCAGAAATTAGGTACTAATCGCCCAACACCAGCTCGTCTCTTCCGGCCAGTTTCTGCTCAATGCGTTCCAGCACAATATCCAGATGGGCGGCTTTGTCCACAAAATTCAGGTCTTTGCTCGAAATCGTCAGGATCGGGCACAGGTCAAAGTTGCGCAGCCACTCCTCGTACAGTTCATCCAGCAGGCCAAGATACTCGGCCGTGATGCCGCTTTCCATCGCCCGGCCGCGCCGCTGGATGCGCTGCATCAGCACCTTGACCGGGGCTTTCAGGTAAATCAGCAGGTCGGGCGGCGGCAGGGTTTTGGTAATCAGGCTGAACACCCGCTCGTACGAATGGTAGTCGCGCTCGTTCATGTTCCCCAGCCGGTATAAGGCACGCGTGAAGATGTAGTAATCCTCGTAGATACTGCGGTCCAGAATGGCGGATTGGGCCGAGTGCCGCGCCGCCAGGTGCTGTTCGGCGCGGTGGCCGAGAAAAAAGACCTGCAAATGAAAAGACCAGGCCGCCATATCCCCATAAAAATCACCCAAATAGGGGTTATCCGCTACCGACTCATAGCCGGTTTCCCAGCCCAGCCGCTCGCCCAGCCGCTGGGTAATGCTGGTCTTGCCCGCCCCAATGTTCCCCGCCACCAAAATCAGTCTCTTTTTCATGGCCCTGATTATACAGCCTGCGGCAGGCGCCAAAAGCCACCCAGAAACGCATCAAATGATTCGGGCGTGAAGCGCCCAACCCCGGCCAGCGGGTAGAGCGTGAACTCGCCAAACACAATCCGGCCTTCAAACAGGGTCAGGTCTACCCGGATGAAGTCCAGCCCGGCCGAAAGCGCGCTGACCGCGGCCAGCATTTCATCCAACTGGGGCGGCGCGGCTGCCTCCGGGCCGCGGGCGTACACATCCTGCACGGCCAGCGGCTGCCACGGCAGGGCATAGAAATTGGTGGTCGGGCGGGCCGAGAAGCGGTCACAATCCACATGCACAACCCGCGGCTGGCCATCAAAACAATAAAACTTGTAGTCCTGCCCCACATCGCCGTCGCGTTCCAGCAGTTCTTCCACCAGCAGCCGCGGCCGGATGCACCCATAAGCCCACTCGCGCGTCCGGTGGTAATAATTCTGTTTCAGCCACCTGCGGCCCAGCGCCTCCAACTGCGGGCGCGACCAGTGGCTGTTCTCCTTCACCAGCAATAACCAGCCGCTGCCATGATTGGGCTTAAAAGCAAAGCGGGCCGGCAATTGCTCAAACGGCAGGTCGGCGGGGTCCTCCGCGACGGCGTACACCTGTTTAAGCAGTTGGGCGCAGCCGCGCTCGGCCACCACCCCGCGCGCTGTGTATTTATCCGTCAGGGTTGGAAAAAACGGGTTGCGGTCATTCAGCATCCGCCACAGAATTTTTTCGTTATAGGTAACTGGCGCGGCCAGCCGCGGCCAGCGGCCAAAAGTATTCAGGTAACGCAGGCAGGCATAGGCCCGGTCGTTCAACAGGCGCCCCAACCCGGCCCGCACCCGGTTGGTCAGGTGGTCTGGCTTCCATTGGGCTTCTTCATAGGTGATGGGCAAACCATTTTCCTTTGCAACCTCACCGGGCAACCAAATACCCTCCTCATGCTATCATTCATCAGGCCCAGCCGCTTTTCTGGCGCGATTATAGCCGCGCCGGCCCGCTTTTCGTGGGATTTTCAGAACACAATCCGCTTGTCTTCCCCTATAATGGGTCAGTAATTACGGACCTCACCGACCCTCGCGAGAGCCTGCCATGACCTACCCAGCCGCGCCCACCCCCACAGAAACCCAACCCGCCCCTGCCGCGTCCGCCCGCCGCTGGACGCTCTGGCTGGAAGTCGCTCTCATCATCGCCTGGGCCATCTGGGCCGGCCGCGACCTGCTGGACTTCAACGAGGCCCTGTGGCCGTTGGGCCGCGAGTACAGCATGGCCGTTTCCACCCATCATTTCTGGAATGATGTCAGAGCGTGTGGTCAGTGTGCCCTGTGGAACGGCGCCCAGTTGGGCGGTTACCCGGCCCTGGCCAACACCTATGCCGGTATTTTGCACCCGCTGCTGGCCCTGCCCACCCTGCTGTGGGGTGTGATTAATGGCTCCAAGGTCATCATCGTCCTTTCATTGGCAATTGCAGGTATAGCCCAGTGGTGGCTGGCGCGTGAACTCGGCCTGGGCTGGCTGGCGCGCCTGTGGAGCGGCCTGCTGGCTGTGGTGGCGGGCACGCTGGTGGGTAAACTGGAACTGGGTCTGGTGAGCATGACCCTCTCGATTGCCGTGAGCAGCCTGCTGTTCCCGGCCGTACTGCGCCTGTACAACCGGCGCACCACCGGCGCGGCCCTGCTGCTGGCGGGGGTCATCGCTTCGGCGTTGCTCTCCGGGCAGGGCTACATCCAGTTCGGGCTGGTCATGACGATTCCGGCCCTCTTGATTCTGCTGCTCAACGAAAACTGGCAACTCAACCCGCTCTGGAAGTCCTACGGCCTGGCGGCCGGGCTGGCGGCCCTGCTGGCGGGGGTCTTCCTGGCGCCGCTGTTCGCCAACTGGGGCGCGGTCACCAAAGACCTGATGCTGGACTTTACTTCCGTCCAGCCGCTGGGCTACAACCTGCTCAACTACATGATTGACGACCTTGATTTTCACAAGGCGGAAATCCTGCTCAAGCCCGGGGCGCCCAACCTCTACATCGCTTACATCGGCTGGCTGCCGCTCTTCCTGGCTGTGCTGGGCCTCGGCCTGCACCCCAAGGCTGACCGCACGCGCCTGTTCTACCTGGCGGCCGCCTGGCTGCTGATTGTGCTGCCGCTCGACCGGGAGTTCCTCAACCGCCTTGGCGAATACTCGGACTTCATCCGCCAGTTGCGCTTCCCCAACTACATCTTCAGCATCGCCACCCCGGCCCTGCTGGGCATGGCGGCCTACGGGCTGGACCAGCTCCAAAAGCGCATCCCCTGGCCGACCCTGACCCTGACCGCCCCCGCCACCGAGAACCGCCCGGCCCGCACCTTCGCTTTCTCGCTCATGCTCATTCTCTTACTCCCTCTGGCCTACAACCTGCGCGGCGCCTACACCTTTGCCCGCAACTTCCTGCTGCTGCGCGAAGAGGTCAGCGTCAGCCCCCAACTGGATTTCATGGCCGCGCAAATGGGCGATTCCAATCAGTGGATTGCCTACCCGCTAAGTGAACATTACTGGACCGAACAGACCGTCGCCGGCGGATTCAAGGTCTCGGCCTATGTGCTGCCGTTCTACACCCACGATAAAACTTTCCCCAGCCCGTACCTGCAATTCAGCCGCGAGCCGCTCCCCGAAGTGCCCGCGGATAGCCAGTTGTTGCGCGAGCAGGATGGCGAGTGGGTCTACCTGCACCCCAGCAACGTCTATGCCGCCGTCTGGAATGGCGAAGAGTACACCCCCTGCACCGCCAGCGGCCACGGCGGCTTTATTTCAGTGACCTGCAATGCCACTCACGCGGGCACACTGATTGTCAAGGAAAACTATTTCCCCGCCTGGCAAGCCAGCCGGGACGGCCAGCCAATTGAATTACCGGCCGACCGCTGGCTGACCACCGACCTCACCGCCGGACAGCACACGGTAGAGTTCACCTACCGCCCCTGGGATGTGTGGGTGGGGCTGGCGCTCTCGCTGGCAGGCCTGCTGGCCTGCCTCTGGCTGGCC